>NZ_JTIZ01000121.1:0-15672 GCF_000801125.1 Rhodococcus sp. Chr-9 | reverse complement strand
CGTTGTCGCTGGCGCAGCAGCGGATGTGGTTCCTCAACCGCTTCGAGCCCGACTCCGCGGCCTACAACATCCCGATCCCGATGCGGCTGAGCGGAGCGCTCGACGTCGCCGCGCTCGAAGCGGCGGTCCGTGACGTGATCTCCCGTCACGAGGTCCTGCGCACCTTCTACCCCGAGGTCGACGGCGCCGGCGTCCAGGAAGTGCTCCCGGCCGGGTGGCTGCCGGACGGCCTCGAGCCGGTCCGGGTCGCCGACGAGAACGACCTGCGCACCCGGGTCGCGGAACTGCTGTCCGCGGGCTTCGACGTGACCGTGGCGCCGCCCGTGCGCGGCGCCCTGTTCCGGATCACCGAGGACGAGCACGTGCTCGCACTCGTCGTGCACCACATCGCGGCCGACGGTGTGTCGACCGGACCGCTGGCCCGTGACATCGTCCTGGCCTACACGTCCCGCGTCGGCGGGCAGGCCCCGGCCTGGAAGCCCCTCGAGGTGCAGTACGCGGACTTTGCGCTGTGGCAGCGCGAGGTCCTCGGCGACGAGGACGATCCGGAATCGCTGATCTCCAACCAGCTCGCCTACTGGTCCGAGACCCTCGCCGGAACCCCGGACGTGCTGGACCTGCCCACCGACCGGCCCCGGCCGGCGGTGCGCACCGGCGTCGGCGGAACCGTCGACTTCGCGGTGCCCGCGGATGTCGTCGCTGGGATCAAGCGCGTGGCGGCCGAGCAGCGCGCCACGCCGTTCATGGTCGTGCACACCGCGCTCGCGGTGCTGCTGGCCCGGCTGTCCGGCAGTGACGACATCACGATCGGCACCCCGGTCGCCGGTCGCGGTGACGCCGCGCTCGACGACCTGGTCGGCATGTTCGTCAACACCCTCGTGTTGCGCACTCCGATCGACCCGGGCGCGTCGTTCCGTGACCTGCTCTCGGGAGCGTCGCGCACCGATCTCGGTGCGTTCGCGCACGCGGACGTCCCGTTCGAGCGCCTCGTGGACCGGATCAATCCCGTGCGCTCGCAGTCGTTCTCACCGCTGTTCCAGGTCATGCTGGCGTTCCAGAACTACAGCCAGTCCGTGGTCGAGCTTCCCGGCCTCTCGGTGTCTGCGCTCGAATTCGATTGGCAGGCAGCACAATACGATCTGTCCGTCACGCTCGTCGAACCCGCCGGAGGCGACGGGTCCTACCTGGGCGAGATCGGCTACGCCGCGGACATCTTCGACGCGGCAACCGTGTCCGCGATCGCGGAGCGCCTCGTCCGTGTTCTCGCGGCCACGACCGCGGATCCGGACGTCGTCGTCGGCGACCTCGAACTGGTCGACGACGGCGAACGCCACCGGATGCTCGTCGAGTGGAACGACACGGCCCGCCCCGCGACCGGCGAACTGCTGCTCGACGGATTCGCCGCGCAGGTGCAGCGGACGCCGGACGCACCGGCGGTCGTGTTCCGCGACGAGATCCTCGACTACGCGGCGTTCGACCGCCGGGTGAACGCGCTTGCGCGGGTTCTCGTCGACCGGGGCGTGGGCCCGGAAGTGCTGGTCGGCGTGTGCATGAGCCGATCCGTCGACATGCTGGTCGCGATCTACGCGATCCTGCGGGCGGGCGGCGGCTACGCCCCGATCGATCCGGAGCATCCCCTCGACCGCACGGCGTACGTGCTCGAGGTCGCGGCACCGTTGCTCGTGCTCACCACCGCGGCGGACCGTGACGCCCTGCCGGGCGAGGTCGCGGCGATCGACGTCGCGGACCTCGACCTCGATGTCGACACGGCGCAGGTCGTGACGGCCGCCGGTCTGCGACCGGACAACACCGCGTACGTGATCTTCACGTCGGGTTCGACGGGACGTCCGAAGGGCGTCGCCGTCTCGCACCGGTCCGTCGTCAACCAGATCGCCTGGATGGCCGAGCGGTACGACCTCGGAGCCGGGGACACCGCGCTGCACAAGACCCCCATCACGTTCGACGCGTGTGTGTGGGAGCTGTTCTACCCGCTGCAGGCCGGTGCCCGGCTGGTGATCGCCGAGCCCGGCGGCCACCGCGACCCCGAGTATCTCGTGCAGGTCTCCCGCCGGTGGGACGTGTGCATCCTCGAGTTCGTTCCGTCGATGCTCGCGCTGTTCCTCGCCGACGACGGCCTCGCCCTGCCCCCGTCGCTGCGGTACCTGTCGGTCGGTGGCGAGGCACTGCCCCCGGAACTGGTGGCGCGTTCCGTGTCGCGTTCGGATGCGGTGCTCGACAACACCTACGGGCCGACCGAGGTGACCGTGACCTCGACGGTGTTCCGTTGTGTCGCAGAGGAATCCTCGTCGGTTCCGATCGGCGAGCCGATCCGTGGCGTCCGTGCGTACGTCCTCGACGCACGCCTGCATCCGGTGCCCGTCGGTGTCCCCGGCGAGCTGTACCTGTCGGGTGTCCAGGTCGCCCGCGGCTACCTCGGCCGGCCGGACCTGACCGCGGAGCGTTTCGTCGCCGACCCGTTCGCCGGGGCGAGCGAAGCGACGGGGAATGTCGCCGGGGCGAGCGAAGCGACGGGGAATGGCACGGCCGACGCCGGTGGTCGCCTCTACCGCACCGGCGACCTGGTGCGGTGGCTGCCCGACGGCACGCTGGACTACCTCGGCCGCACCGACTTCCAGGTGAAGGTGCGTGGTCTGCGCATCGAACTCGGCGAGATCGAGACGGCGCTGACCGACCTGTCCGAGATCGGGCAGTCCGTCGTGGTGGTCCACGACGGTGAATTCGGGCAGCAGCTCGTCGCCTACGTGGTGCCGTCGCCGGGCGCGACCGTCGATGTCGACGCCGCCCGCGACCGCCTCGGCGAATCGCTGCCCCGGTACATGGTTCCCGACGTCGTGATGGTGCTGGACGAGCTTCCGCTCAACCACTCCGGCAAGCTCGACCGGCGCGCCCTGCCGGAGCCGGCGCTCGCCGTGCGCGAGTTCCGCGCCCCGACGACCGCGGTCGAGGAGATCGTCGCCGCCGTCTACGCCGAGGTTCTCGGTCTCGATCGCGTCGGACTCGACGACGACTTCTTCGCTCTGGGCGGCAACTCGCTCGTCGCAACCCAGGTGGTCTCCCGGATCGGCAGCGAACTCGACACCCGGATCCCGGTGCGCGCGCTGTTCGAGGCCCCGACGGTCGCCGCACTCGCCGCGGTCGCCGAGCAGCACGCCGGTGCCGGCGGCCGGGTCGCGCTCACCACGCGGCCGCGCCCGGACCGTATTCCGTTGTCGCTGGCGCAGTCCCGGATGTGGTTCCTCAACCGGTTCGATCCGGAATCGGCCGCGTACAACGTGCCGGTCGCGATCCGCCTGATGGGTGAACTCGACGTGACGGCGCTCGAAGCGGCCGTCAACGACGTCGTCGCCCGGCACGAAGCCCTGCGCACCGTGTACCCGGAGGTCGACGGCGCCGGCACGCAGGTGATCCTGCCGGCCGGGCAGGCGCGGATCGAGCTCCCGCCGCTCGAGGTGACCGAGTCCGAGGCGCTCGAGCGGGTGTTCGCAGCCGTGGGAACCGGATTCGACGTCACCACCGCTGTGCCGGTGCGCGCGGAACTGCTGCGCGTCGCCCCGGACGAGCACGTCCTGGTGGTCGTGGCGCACCACATCGGCGCCGACGGTTTCTCGATGGGACCGCTGACCCGTGACGTGATGGTCGCGTACGCGTCCCGGTCGCGCAGGGAGCACCCGTCGTGGGCGCCGTTGCCGGTGCAGTACGCGGACTACACGCTGTGGCAGCGCGAGGTCCTGGGAGCCGAGGACGATCCGCAGTCGCTGATCGCCGGCCAGCTCGACTACTGGACCACCGCGCTGGAGGGTGTGCCGGATCAGCTGGATCTGCCCACCGACCGGCCCCGGCCGGCCGTCGCGTCGAACACCGGCCGCGACCACCGCTTCGAGATCGGAGCGGACGTCCAGGCCGGCATCGCCGACCTGGCACGGCGTACGGGCGTGACCGCGTTCATGGTGGTGCACGCGGCGCTGGCCGCGGTCCTGGCGCGCATGTCCGGCAGCGACGACATCGCGATCGGCACGCCGGTCGCCGGTCGTGGCGAGGCCGCGCTGGACGACGTGGTGGGCATGTTCGTCAACACCCTCGTTCTGAGGACGCGCGTCGACGGCGGAGAGCCGTTCACCGACCTGCTGTCCCGGGTCAAGGACACCGATCTCGGTGCGTTCGGGCACGCCGACGTGCCGTTCGAGCGGCTCGTCGAGGTGCTGGATCCGCCGCGGTCGCAGGCGCGGCACCCGCTGTTCCAGGTGATGCTCACGTTCGAGAACATCGGGCAGTCGAGCTTCGAGCTGCCGGGGCTGACGGTCGCCGGAGTTCAGGCCGAGAACCGCACGGCGAAGTTCGACCTGCAGTTCGTGCTGTCGGACACGTTCACCGCCGACGGATCGCCCGCGGGAATCGCCGCCGGTGTCACCTACGCGACCGATCTGTTCGACGAGGCGACCGTGGCGTCGCTCGCGCAGCGGTTCACCCGGGTGCTCGCGGCGGTCGTCGCCGATCCGGCGCTGCGGGTCGGAGCTGTTCCGGTGCTGGATGCGGCCGAACGGATCTCGGTCCTCGAAACGTGGAACGACACCGCACACGGGACGGATTCGACCGCGACCCTCGTCGATCTGTTCGAGGCGCAGGTCGTGCGCACTCCGGACGCCCCGGCGGTCGTGTTCGGTGACGAGACCCTGACCTACCGCGAATTCGCGTCGCGGGTGCACCGGCTGGCGCGGGTCCTGATCGCGTCGGGTGTCGGTCCCGATGCGCTCGTCGCCCTGACGATGCGTCGCTCGACGGAACTGCTCGTCGGCATGTACGCGGTGGTCGTGGCGGGCGGTGCGTACGTGCCGATCGATCCCGACCAGCCGGCCGAACGCAACGACTACGTGCTCGCGACCGCGGATCCCGTGCTCGTGCTGTCCACGAGCACGGACGCGATCGAGGCGCCGGGCCGGGACGTGGTGCTGCTCGATCGGCTCGACGTCTCCGACTACCCGGACGGTCCCGTCACGGACGCCGAACGGCTCGGTGCCGTCCTCCCGGACAACACCGCCTACGTGATCTTCACGTCCGGTTCGACGGGCCGCCCGAAGGGTGTGGCGGTCGCGCACGCCGCGATCGTCAACCGTCTGCTGTGGATGCAGGGGCAGTACGAGCTGACCGCGGACGACGTGGTCGTGCAGAAGACTCCGTTCACGTTCGACGTGTCGGTCTGGGAGTTCTTCTGGCCCTTGCAGATCGGTGCCCGCCTGGTCGTCGCGGCACCGGAGGTGCACCGCGATCCGGCGGCGCTGGCCCGGCTCGTCGCCGACGCCGGTGTCACGGTGGTGCACTTCGTGCCGTCGATGCTCGCCGCCTACGTCGCCGAGCCGAGCGCGGCGGCGGGTTCCGGACTGCGGATGGTGTTCGCCTCCGGTGAGGCGCTCCCCGCGCCGATCGCCGCGCGGATGCGGGAACTCGTGCCCGGGGTCGCCGTGCACAACCTCTACGGCCCGACCGAGGCCGCGGTGGACGTGACCTTCCACGAGGTCACCGACGCGGACGTCGTGACCGTGCCGATCGGTGCGCCCGTGTGGAACACCCGGGTGTACGTGCTCGACGCACGCTTGCAGCCGGTGCCCGTGGGTGTCGCCGGTGAGCTGTACCTGTCGGGTGTCCAGGTCGCGCGCGGCTACGTGCGGCGCCCCGACCTGTCCGCGGAACGGTTCGTCGCCGACCCGTTCGTCGGGGCGAGCGAAGCGACGGGGAACGGCACGATCGGCGCGCGCATGTACCGGACCGGCGACCTCGTGAAGTGGGCGGCCGCCGGGGAACTGGAATACATCGGCCGCACCGACTTCCAGGTGAAGGTCCGCGGTCTGCGCATCGAACTCGGCGAGATCGAGTCGGCGCTGACGGACCTGCCCGAGATCGCCCAGTCCGTCGTGGTGGTCCACGACGGCGAACTCGGGCAGCAGCTCGTCGCGTACGTCGTGCCGGCCGACGGCGCGGATGTCGATGTGGCCGCGGTGAAGTCCGCGGTCGGCGCACGCGTGCCCGGGTACATGGTTCCCGACGTGGTGACCGTGCTCGACGCGTTCCCGCTCAACGCCAGCGGCAAGCTCGACCGCAAGGCCCTGCCCGCCCCGGTGTTCGAGGCCCGGGAGTTCCGTGCCCCGGCCACCCCGGTCGAGGAGATCGTCGCCGCCACGTTCGCGCACGTTCTCGGTGTCGATCGCGTCGGTGCCGACGACGACTTCTTCGCGCTCGGCGGCAACTCGCTCGTCGCGACGCAGGTCGCGGCCAGGCTCGGGGCGGCCCTCGACACCGAGGTACCCGTGCGGGTCCTGTTCGAGGATTCGACGGTGACGGCCCTCGCGGCCCGGGTCGAATCCCGCGCCGGTTCGGGCCGGCGTGCGCCGCTCGAGCCGCAGCCGCGCCCGGACCGGATCCCGCTGTCGCTGGCGCAGTCCCGCATGTGGTTCCTCAACCGGTTCGACACCGCCTCCGCGGTCGACAACATCCCGGTGGCGGTGCGCCTGTCCGGCGAACTCGACGTCGACGCGCTGCGTGCGGCGGTCGCCGACGTCGTGGCCCGGCACGAGGTGCTCCGCACCGTCTACCCGGAGGTCGACGGCGGCGGGCACCAGGTGGTGCTGCCCGCCGGTGAGGCCGGGGTCGAACTGGACGTGCGAGCCGTCACCGCGGATTCGGCGTTCGAGGTGGTCACCGAGATCGTCGAGTCCGGATTCGACGTCACCACGGAGGTTCCCGTGCGTGCCGCGCTGCTGCAGCTCGGCGACGGCGAACACGTCCTGGTCTTCTCGGTCCATCACATCGCCGCCGACGGTTTCTCGATGGCACCGCTGACCCGTGACGTGATGATCGCGTACGCCGCGCGTTCGCGCGGCGAGGCCCCGGCGTGGGCACCGTTGCCGGTGCAGTACGCCGACTTCACGCTCTGGCAGCGCGAGGTGCTCGGCGCCGAGTCCGATCCCGATTCGGTGATCGCACGGCAGCTCGGCTACTGGACCGAACGGCTGGCGGGCATCCCCGACCAGCTGGACCTCCCGAGCGACCGGCCGCGGCCGGCGGTGGCCACCAACCGGGGTGCGGCGTACACGTTCACGCTCCCGGCGCGGCTGCAGGACGCGATCGGCGCGCTGGCGCGTGACCGTCAGGCGACCCCGTTCATGGTCGTGCACGCGGCCCTCGCGTCCCTGTTGGCGCGGCTGTCCGGCACCGACGACATCGCGATCGGCGCACCCATCGCGGGCCGCGGCGAGGCCGCGCTCGACGACCTCGTCGGCATGTTCGTCAACACGCTGGTCCTGCGCACGGACGTCGCGGCAGGCGAACCGTTCGAGGAACTGCTCGGCCGGGTCCGGTCCACCGACCTCGGGGCGTTCGCGCACGCCGACGTGCCGTTCGAGCGTCTCGTCGAGGTGCTCGACCCGGCACGGTCGCAAGGCCGGCACCCGCTGTTCCAGGTGGCGCTGTTCTTCCAGAACATGAACCGCACCGCGCTCGAACTCGGCGGACTGTCCGTCGCGCCCGTCGAAACCGAGACGCATCTCGTCAAGTTCGACCTGCAGGTCGCGGTCGCCGAGATGTTCGACGACGCCGGCGCATCGGCCGGTGCCGCGGTGGAGCTCCAGTACGCCACCGACCTGTTCTACGAGTCGACGATCGTCGCGTTCGCGGACCGCTTCGTGCGGATACTCGAAGCGGTGACCACCGACCCGGCGATCGCCGTCGGTGACCTGCCGGTCCTCGCCGCGGACGAACGCGCCGAGATCGTCGACGCGCGCAACCGGACGCAGCACCCCACCGTCGACACCCTGCTGCTCGACAGCTTCGACCGGCAGGTGGTCCTGACTCCGGACGCGAATGCTGTGGTCTACGAAGGTGATTCGCTGACCTACGCAGAATTCGACGCTCGTGTCACCTCGCTCGCGCGGCACCTGATCGGGCTCGGGGTGGGGCCGGAGTCGCGGGTCGCGCTCGCGATGCGACGCTCGCTCGAGCTGGTCGTCGGCATGTACGCCGTGCTCCGCGCGGGCGGCGCGTACGTGCCGGTCGATCCGGACCATCCGGCCGATCGCATCGCCTACATCCTCGACGCGGCGGACCCGGTCGCGGTGCTCAGCACCGAACGGGACGAATTCACCGCCGCGAGCGGCCGGACCGTGCTGTTCCTCGACGCCCTGGACCTGTCCGATGTCCCGACCGATCCGATCGAGGACTCCGAGCGGATCGGGTCCGTGCACGCCGGCAACACCGCGTACGTGATCTTCACGTCCGGGTCCACAGGCAAGCCCAAGGGCGTCGCGGTCCCGCACGGCGCGATCGTCAACCAGATGGAATGGATGCAGGGGCAGTACCGGTTCACCGAGGCCGATGTGTACCTGCAGAAGACCGCGACGACGTTCGACGTGTCGCTGTGGGGCTTCTTCCTGCCCCTGCGGGTCGGGGCGACCCTCGTCGTCGCGACCCCGGACGGGCACCGCGACCCGCTCTACCTCGCGGAGCGGATCCGTTCGGCGGGGGTCACGGTCACCGACTTCGTTCCGTCGATGCTGTCGGTGTTCGTCTCCGCGGTGGCGCCGGGCGACGTCGCGGGCCTGCGCGACGTGTTCGTCATCGGTGAGGCCCTGCCCGCAGCGACCGCCGAGGCATTCGCGCGGATCAGCGGCGCCGGGCTGCACAACCTGTACGGCCCGACCGAGGCCGCCGTCTCGATCACCTACCGGCAGGCCGCACCGGGCGATGCCGGCTCGGTGCCGATCGGTGTGCCGCAGTGGAATTCGAAGGTCTACGTCCTCGACTCCCGCCTGAATCCGGTGCCCGACGGCGTGCCCGGCGAGCTGTACCTCTCGGGCGTGCAGTTGGCGCGCGGCTACCACGGCCGGGTCGACCTCACGAGTGACCGGTTCGTGGCCGACAGGTTCGAGGCGGGCGAGCGGATGTACCGCACCGGTGACCTCGTGTACTGGCAGGGCGGTGAACTCGTCTACATCGGGCGCACCGACTTCCAGGTCAAGTTCCGCGGCCAGCGCATCGAGCTCGGAGAGATCGAGGCGGCGCTGCTCGACGACGACGCGGTCATCTCCGCGGCGGTGCTCGTCGTCGACACCGCCACCGGTGAACAGCTCGTCGCGTACATCGTGCCGGGGGCGCCGGAGTCGTTCGACCTCGATCGGGCCCGCGAGTCGTTGAGCCGGAAGCTGCCGACCTACATGATGCCGTCGGCGTTCGTCGTGCTCGACGCGTTCCCGCTCAACGCATCGGGCAAGCTCGACCGCAAGGCCCTGCCGGCGCCGGTGTTCGAGGCGCGGGAGTTCCGGGCTCCGTCGACCCCGGTCGAGCAGATCGTCGCCGGGGTGTTCGCGGACGTTCTCGGCATCGACACGATCGGTGTCGACGACGACTTCTTCGAGCTCGGCGGCAACTCGCTCGTCGCGACCCAGGTCGTGGCCAGGCTCGGAGCGGCGCTCGACGCCGCGGTGCCGGTGCGTGCGCTCTTCGAGGCGACGACCGTCGAAGCGCTCGCCGCGCGTCTCGAGTCGCACACCCGGGGACCGGGCCGTGCTGCTCTCGTGCCGCAGCCCCGCCCCGACCGGATCCCGTTGTCGGCGGCGCAGTCCCGCATGTGGTTCCTCAACCGCTTCGACCCGGATTCGGCCGCGTACAACATCCCGATCGCGATCCGCATGTCGGGCGCACTCGACGTGGCGGCCCTGCAGCTCGCCGTCGACGACGTGGTCGCCCGCCACGAGGTGCTGCGCACCGTCTACCCGGAGGCCGACGGCACCGGCGTGCAGGACGTGCTGTCCCCGGAGCGGGCCCGCCTGGCCCTGGCCGTCGAGAACGTCTCGGAGACCTCCGTACTCGAGCGGGTCGCCGAGCTGGTCACGGCCGGGTTCGACGTCACGACGGAGGTTCCGGTCCGCGCGGCTCTGCTGCGGATCGCTGTGGACGACCACGTGTTCGTGTTCGTCGCGCACCACATCGCCGCGGACGGCTTCTCGATCGCGCCGCTGACCCGCGACGTCGTCACGGCGTACGCGGCCCGCGTGCAGGGTGGCACCCCCACCTGGGCGCCGCTTCCGGTGCAGTACGCGGACTACACGCTGTGGCAGCGGGACGTGCTCGGTGACGAGGCGGATCCGCAGTCGCTGCTCGCCCAGCAGCTCGGGTACTGGACCGAAGCCCTCGCCGGGGCTCCGGAGGAGGTGACGCTGCCGACCGACCGGCCGCGTCCCGCCGCGCTGTCGCACCACGGTGCCACCCACCGGTTCACCGTTCCCGCCGACGTGCGCGCCGGTATCGACCGGCTGGCGGCGGAGCGGGGATCGACGCCGTTCATGGTGGTGCACGCCGCGTTGGCGCTGCTGCTGGCGCGGTTGTCCGGCAGTGACGACGTGACCGTCGGTGCTCCGGTGGCCGGTCGAGGTGACGCCGCGCTCGACGATCTCGTCGGCATGTTCGTCAACACGCTCGTGCTGCGCACCCCCGTGGTGGCCGACGAGACGTTCTCGGACCTGCTGGCGCGTGCCCGGACGACGGATCTCGGCGCGTTCGGACACGCCGACATTCCGTTCGAGCGCCTCGTCGAAGCGCTCGACGTCGAACGGTCCACCGCGCGCAACCCGCTGTTCCAGGTGGCTCTGGTGTTCCAGAACCAGCCGACCGCGGCGTTCGATCTCGGTGGACTGCGGCTCGCCGCAGTCGAATTCGAGGACGGAGTCTCGCGCTTCGACCTGCAGGTGACCGTCACCGAGATCGGTGCCGGCGGCGAATACCGCGTCGACCTGACCTACGCGACCGACCTGTTCGACGAGTCGACCGTGGTGGCGTTCGCCGAGCGGTTCGGCCGGGTTCTCGCCGCGGTCACCGCCGATCCCACGATCGTCGTCGGGGACGTCGAGGTCCTCGCGGACTCCGAGCGCGCGGCCCTCGTCGGCGCCGCCCGCGCGGGCGCCACCGCTGCCCGCGCTCCTCGCGGCCGGGTGTGGACCTCGACCCTGCCCGCGCTCATGGCGGAGGTCGTCGCGAAGAACCCGCACGGGACCGCGCTGGTCTTCGGTGACCGTTCGCTGACCTACCGGGAACTCGACGAGCAGTCCTCGCGCCTGGCGCGGGTGCTGCTCGGCCGGGGAATCGGGTCGTCCGATCTCGTCGCGATCGCGGTGCCGCGGTCGATCGAGTCCGTGCTCGCCGTGTGGGCGGTCGCGAAGACCGGCGCCGGTTACGTCCCGGTCGACGTGAAGTACCCGGCCGATCGGGTCGCGCACATGATCGACGATTCGGGAGTCGTTCTGGGCCTGACGATGTCGGCGCACGTCGACGCACTGTCGGACGGTGTCGACTGGCTCGTGCTCGACGACGAGGACGTGCGATCCCGGTGTGCTGCCGAATCCGATGCTCCGGTCACCTACCGGGATCTGCCCGCACCGATCCGGTCGTCGCAGGTCGCGTACGTGATCTACACGTCCGGTTCGACGGGCCTCCCGAAGGGCGTCGCCGTCACCCACGCCGGTCTGCACAACTTCTGCGTCGAGCAGTACGAGAGGTACTCGCCGACGGAGCAGTCGCGTGTCCTGCACGTGGCATCGCCGAGTTTCGACGCGTCCGTCCTCGAACTGCTGCTGGCGCTCGGTGCGGCCGCGACGATGGTGGTCTCGCCGCCGGACGTGTTCGGCGGGGACGCGCTCGAGGACCTGATCCGGCGTGAGTCGGTGACACACGCATTCATCACCCCGACGGTGCTGGCGTCGATGGACCCGGCAGGTCTGGATTCGCTGCAGCATCTCGTCGCTGGTGGCGAGGCGGTCTCGGCGGACATCGTGGAGAAGTGGGCGCCCGGACGGTCGCTGTACAACGGCTACGGGCCGACGGAGACGACGATCATGTCGAACATCTCCGAACCGATGGTCCCCGGTGCGCCGGTCACGATCGGCGGGCCGATCCTGGGAATGCGGGAACTGGTGCTCGACAGCCGGTTGCGGCCCGTCCCGGTGGGCGTGCCCGGCGAGTTGTACATCGCCGGTGTGCAGCTCGCCCGCGGATACCATGAGCGTCGCGGTCTGACCGCGGAGCGGTTCGTCGCGGATCCGTTCGGCGTTCCCGGTGACCGCATGTACCGCACGGGCGATGTAGTGACCTGGACGGCGGACGGCGAGATCGCCTACGTCGGGCGCAGCGACTTCCAGGTCAAGATCCGCGGTCTGCGTATCGAACTCGGTGAGATCGATGCGGCCCTGTCCGCGCATCCCTCCGTCGACGTGGCCGCGACGGTCGCGCACAAGGACGGCGAGTCCGCTTCGGCTCAGCTCGTCGGATACGTGCTGCCGGTGGCGGGGGAGCGGATCGATCCGGCCGACCTCAAGGAGTTCGTGGCGAGAAGCGTTCCCTCGCACATGGTTCCGTCGGCGATCATGGTCCTCGACGAGCTGCCGCTGACCCCGGTCGGCAAGCTGGATCGCCGGGCCCTGCCGGCGCCGGTGTTCGAGGCGCGGGAGTTCCGCGCACCCGTCACGCCGGTCGAACTAGCGGTCGCAGCCGTGTTCGCCGAGGTCCTCGGCGTCGAACGGGTCGGCCTCGACGACGACTTCTTCGAACTGGGCGGGCATTCGCTGCTGGTGATCAAGGTGATCAACCGGTTGCGGGACCTGACCGGTCTCGAGGTCGGCGTCCAGGAATTGTTCGACCACCCGCAGGTCGAGGATCTCGCGAGGGCGATCGACCCGCAGCGCAGCGGCCCGGGCGTCGCGAGCTTCGCGGAACACGTGAGCCTCGCCGCGGACATCACCGCCGACGGGGCACAGCCGCCGCGCGTCGAACCCGAGGTCGTGCTGCTGACCGGCGCCACCGGTTTCCTCGGCTCGCACCTGGTGCGGGAACTGCTCGATCGCACCGACGCCGAGGTGTGGTGCCTCGTCCGGGCCGAGTCGCCCGAACACGGTCACGCCCGCATCGTGGAATCGATGCGCCGCTTCGGATCCTGGCGGGATACCGGAGTCGACCGCGTCGTCGCGGTGCCGGGTGACCTCGGCCAGGATCGGCTCGGGCTCGACGAAGGCCGGTTCGCCGAACTCGCCGAACGGGTCGACGCCATCGTGCACAACGGGGCGCGCGTCAACCACATCGAGACGTACAGCCGGTTGCACCGGCCGAACGTGCTCGCGACCGAGGAACTGCTTCGTCTCGCTTCAACCGTCCGTCTGAAGCCGCTGCACTTCGTGTCCACCGGTTCGGTGCTCACCGACGAGGTAGCGCTCGCCGACGGACGGCCGTACATTGCGGCGGAGGACGACATCCTCGAAGCCGAGCGGGTCGGTGGTTCGGGCTATGTCCAGTCGAAGTGGGTGGGGGAGGCGGTGGTCCGCCTCGCCGGCGAACGGGGCGTCCCGGTCTCAATATACCGACCGGGTCTGATCACCGGCGACGTGGTGACCGGCGCGTGCGGGTCCGACGACGCGTTCTGGAACATGGTGCGCGCCATCGTCGCTCTACGAAAGATCCCTGACATAGCGACAGGCACGGTGCCCATGGTCCCGGTCAACTACGTGGCCCGGGCACTGGTGCAGCTGGCGATGAATCCCGAGACGTGGGGCGGGACCTTCCATCTCGTCTCGCAGCGACGTGTCTCGATGGGTGATCTCGAAACTCGACTGCGGGCGCATGGATACGACTTGGAAACCGTGACCGTTCCCGAGTTCGGGGAGACGCTGTTCATCATGGCGGAGAAGCTCTCGGCCGTCGGTGACGACAGCCTCATGCGGGCAATGCTCGTGTCGGGTCAGTTCGCGACCGGCCTGGCCGAGATCGAGACGTTCTCGGATGACAGGACTCGTGCGTATCTCGAGGGGTCCGGCGTGGATTGCCCGGTCGTCGACGACGAGGTGCTCGGACGGTATGTGGAGTACTACGCACGAACCGGGTTCTTCCGGCAACTCGACGATGCGGACCGAGAGCATGAGTAGTAGGCAACGAGCATCTCCGTGCCGGTCGGGCGGACCGGATGGCGTGTGCCGCGCGAAGGCGGTGCAGACAGGGGCCGTGCGGAGTTGCGGGTCCTTTCTCGAAATTTCGGGGGTAGACGTGCGAATCCTTTACGGTATCGTCACGGTGGGCAAGCAGCGCGAATCGGGGTCGCGCTGCTGCCATCATCGGAAATGGTCGCATCGCGGCCGCTTACAGGAGGAGTTCTGAGATGCGTCGTGCGCTCACTGTTCTGCTCGGCAGTGCTGCAACTGCCGGCCTCGTCCTCGGTGCTGCGGGAGCGGCCCAGGCACAGCCAATCGTGCCGCAAGCGCCGATCCCGTTCATCGGCCTGACCCCAGATCAGCTCGCGGAGGCAGTGACTCCGCCGAACTGCCCGCCCGGCAACCTCTTCGCTGTCGTGGGTGGGTTCTGCTTCGTGATCGGCTGATTTCTGTCGGTGACATCCACGACGACGGCGACGGGCCCGGTGGGCCCGTCGCCGTCTGTGTGAAACGTCTTCCGGGCTCAGGCGCGCCAGACGAATCTGCGAGGTTTGATCCGATCCAGGGTGGTGAACACCTTGTAGCGCCGGCCGGGAATGCTCACGAGTCGACCGCGTGCGGCATCGTCGAGTCCCGCCCGTGCTACCTCATCGGTATCGAGCCACAAAGCTTTCGGAACACCGGATACATCCTGGTCACCTCGAGCATGAAACTCGGTATCCATGAACCCGGGGCACAACGCCACCACGCGAATTCCGTCCGCTGCGAGCTTGTGGCCGAGTCCTTCGGAGAATTTCACAACCCACGACTTACTTGCGCTGTAGGTCGAGGCGGGTCCGGCGAAGAGTCCGGAAACGCTCGCAACATTGACGACGGTCCCTCTACCGGCGGCCCGCATAGCCGGTAGCACAGCATGCGTGAGTTCGAGTACTGCAGTGACGTTCACGGCCAATTGGGCTCGCAGCAAGTCGAGATCCGCATCCCAGAATTCTCCGTCGGTGAGGAACCCCCATTGTTCACAAGTACGTCGACGCCTTGCGTGAGACGCGCGGCCGTCGCGTCCCGACCTTCATTCGTAGCAAGGTCCGCGACGAGGATCTCGGCGGCCACGCCGTAATTTTGGGCCAACTTTTCTGCCGTCGTTCGGAGACGCTCCTCGTTGCGTGCGACCAGGACCAGGTCGTGACCGCGCTCGGCGAGTACTCGGGCGAATGAGGCCCCCAATCCTGAGGTGGGGCCGGTGACGAGCGCGATCGGCCGGTGAGGCGGCGCGGACGGTACAGCAACGGGATCTGTCATGGACGCCACGGTAACGGATGGCCACGAGTCGGTGACCGGTGAGACATATCTGCCTGCCATGTAGTCGAGACCGCCTGCCTCGGTCCCATAATCGGCGCGTAGGCCAATTGAGCACGGTAGTGTTCTGTTATCCGAGTGTGATCGACTCTGTAACGAGAGGACAACTACATGAGCGCGCGGGCGGGGGCCGAACGTGCCGTGTCCAGGCGGACGATGACGCCCAGACATGCATTGCATCTCGCGGACGACGAGAGCGTGGAGACGTCGAACATCGTGCATGTCTGGGTCTTCGGACCCGGTGAGAACGGAGAGAATCCTCTAAGTCATGCAGAACTCGTGAGTTGGGTGAGTGCCCAGGGCCCCGGCAAAGTCGTGTAATTGCATGTCAGATGGTGTGAAG
>NZ_JTIZ01000120.1:0-17497 GCF_000801125.1 Rhodococcus sp. Chr-9 | reverse complement strand
TTCATGGCCCAGTGTTCAGGATGTCCACACTCCGGGGGGAATGCCCGGGCAGCAGCTCACTGGTGAGGGTGCCGAAGAAGCGTTCGATCTTGCCGCGGCCCTGGGGCCGGGCGACGGTCGAGTGGATGAGGGTGATCTTCAGGTCGGCGGCGACCTGGCGCAGGTGGTCGCTGATGAAGTCGCTGCCGTGATCGGCGTAGAGGATTTCGGGGATCCCGCACATCGGCCAACTCGGATCGGCTTTGGTCCAGATCGCCTGCCGCAACGCCAAGGAGGTACCCAGGGTGGACGGCGCGCCGAGAGTGATGCTGTAGCCGGGCACGGCGCGGGAGTGATCGTCGAGAACCACCGTCAACCATGGCCGCACCGCGGTGCCGGCCGGGTCGAGGACCAGCACATCGAGCAGGGTGTGGTCGATCTGCCACATCCGGTTCGGGGCGTCGGCGGTGCGCCGGTAGACCAGCTCGTAGCGGTCCCGCCACCCCGCGGTGCCGTCGTGGGCGAGGGTGAGCAGCTCGGGGTCGAGGCCGCGGACGATGGCGTAGACGGTGCTGTAGGACGGGACGGGCCACTTCTGGTGGTCGGCGACGGTGGACACCCGCCGGTGGATCGCGGCGATGCTCGGCGGTGGGCGGGTCAGGGCCAGCCCTTCGATCAACTGGACCAGCTCCGGATGGGTGGTGCGGCCGCCGGTCCGGCGGGGTGTGCGGGCGANCGAGCCAGCGGCGGGCGGTGCGTTCCCCGATGCCGGCCTCACGGGCCACCTGCGTCAGGGGGACACCGCCGGTCAGGTGCGGTTCGAGCATCCGGTAGCGGCGCATCGCCTCGGTGCGTTGCGCCGGGGTCAACTCCACCGCGGCCATCATCGATCCTCTAGGCACCCACCCGATTGATGACTCGTCGGGCACCTGGGATCGACGCTACGCCCCGCCCCCATTCGGTGACAGCACTCACCAAGCCCTACCGGGACCAAAGCCGCGCTCTCGGGGGGTGCGGGCGTCTGCCCCAGTACGACGCCGGCGCCGTCAGCAATACCGGCATTGCTTGCATTACTTGTGCACATTGCTTCGGCGAGCACCCTCGTGCAGCTACGGCTACAGGTCTTCGAGCACGGCGAGCAGGTCGTCGAACAGGGCATCGGCGCGCTGTTCGATCTCGTCG
This sequence comes from Rhodococcus sp. Chr-9, assembly GCF_000801125.1. NCBI lineage: Bacteria > Bacillati > Actinomycetota > Actinomycetes > Mycobacteriales > Nocardiaceae > Rhodococcus > Rhodococcus sp. Chr-9. The sequence continues at coordinate 16,336 of NZ_JTIZ01000120.1, read as the reverse complement.
AAGGTGTCGGCGAGGTCCTCGAGGTCCTGATGATCGCGACGGCGAGCAGCGACCCCGCGTTCGTAGTAGTCCGGGTCGAGAACCACCTCGGGTTCGGTCCCTGCCTCGTCGGTGTCCGGCGGGACCACCGGCAGTGTGGGGCGGTTGGAGGCGCGGCCGGACAGGTGAGCGCGTACCAGCGCCGAGATCGACTGGGCGGTCATCGACTGTCCGTGGGGCAGGTGTCCCCAGCGGTCGATCGGACACACCAGCGGTTGGCGTCCCTGCTCGGCAGTGAGCGGATTGGCGAGAATGTCGACCGGGTCGGTGAGGTAATGGCGCAGCAGATGCGTGCCGGGATTCTCGTCGAGAAACGCCCGGATGTGCGCCCACCGCCGGTAGATCGCCACCGCGGGATGGTCCTCAGCATCGGGTGCGGGGGTGAGGCGTATGCGTTCCCCGGCCCGGGTGGTGACCTCGAGGGCCCCGTCGTCGATGCGGATGTCGCGGCGGCGCAGCCGGGTGATGTCGGCAAAGCTCAGGCCGGTGGCGGCGAGCACGAGCAGCAGCGCATCGCGGCGGCCGAACAGTCCACTGGGCCAGCCCTCGGTCGGCAACGCGGCGGCGGTGCACAGCAGGATCGGTGCGAGTCGATCGGATCGCCGGCCGCGAGTGGCATCGAGGTGGCGGCGCACCGTCTCGGTGCGCCCGGGCGGTGGGTAGCCGTGCCGGGTGTGGACGGTGTTGATCGCCGACAATCGGCGCCGCTGCGTCGCCATCGCCGCGGGATGCTCGCGCACGAACATCGCCAACGTCTGCGGGGCGGCGGGGATCGGCCGCTGGTCGGCGGCAAGGCACCAGTCGGCGAACAGTGCCCAGTCGTGCCGATACCGCTTCGGGATCCGCAGCCCCGCCAGCGATATCGAGTGGTCGGTCAGAGGGGGTGTGGTGGTCACGGTGCTACAAACCCAAATTCGTGACAGCGTTGCCGATCAACGGGGCATTCTCGCGGGCGTAGACCTCGAGCATCGCCGGAGTGCTGTGCCCGGTCTGGCGCATGATCGCGTGCGCGGAGGCCCCGTTGCGGAACGCTTGGGTGACGAACCCGGCCCGCAGCGAATGCCCACCGAGCTGTTGTACGAGCTCGGGGTCGTAGCCGGCCTGCTCGGCGCGGCGGCGGATCGCCTTGTGCACCGCCGCCCCCGACAAGGCGGTCTCGGAAAGGTTGCCGTTTTTGCGGATCGACCGCAGCAACGGCGCATCGGAGGCGGTACGCGGACGCGGCCCCCGGCACACATGGGATTCGAAGGGTTCGGCGGTGCGCAGCAACCGGATCACCGCGGGACGCCCACCACTGTCGTAGGCGGCGACGATCTGCGCCCACCGCATCCACGCACACGGCGGACAACTGAGATGACCGTGCGTGAACGGCAGGGCGCGGATGGTGCCGCGGCCCTCCTGATCGGTCTTGGACTTGCGCAGGCGGATGTGCAGCCCATCGAGCCGGTGCAGCGAGATGTCCCCGCAGGTCAGGCCGACGAGTTCGCTGCGGCGGAACGCCCCGGCGAACCCGAGCAGCACGATCGCGGTGTCGCGGCGTTCGAGGACCTCATCGGCCCAGCTGCCGCAGCTGGTCCGTGCCCGCTCGACGATGGTGAGGACATCGGCGGTCAGCAGCGGTGCCCGCGGGCTGCGGGGCCGGTCCCCGGCGGTGGCGTAGTCCCGGCGGATCCCGGACATCGTCCGGCGCACCAGGTCATCGCCGGTGGGACTGGACTGTCCCGATTCGCGGTGATGCGCCAGCGTGGCCGGGGCGTAGGCACGCGTGCCGTCCGGGGTGAGGGTGTCGGCCGCGGCGACCAGATAGGCGGCGACGGTCGCCGGATGCGCCGGCAACGGCTGATGTCCTTCGCTGCGGCACCAGGTGGTGAATTTCCGCCACGCCGAGGCGTAGGTGCGGCGGGTCCCGGCGGAGCGGGACGAGGCCACCGAGGCACCGATCCGTTCGAGAATCTGCGGCGCAAGATCGGGCAGGTCGAGGGAAGAACCGGCCTTGGATGTCTCCACGACCTCACCGGCGGGGATGTGCTCGCTGTCCACGACCAGCGACGCTACCGAGGTGCGCCGACACAGATCTATGAATGGATCGAGTGCCGCGGCCGCCGAGGGTGTCGGTGCCTGTTGTCATGATCATCTGGTCGGGATGGCCGCACCACACGCAGAGCAGGGGATGTTCCGTGACCTACCACCAAGTCAAGCTTCCGTTCAGCAACCTGCGCAATCCGCTCGGGATCGACGTGGACCGAGAGCGGAACACCTACGTCACCGATCAGGGCAGCCACACCGTCATCACACTCAGCGCTACCGGTGAGCAGACCGTCGTGCCGCTGCAGGGCCTGTCGATGCCGTGCGGAGTGAAGGTCACCGACGAGGGCAGCATCTACGTTGCCGATCAGGGCAACGACCGGGTCGTCGTCCTCGACCCCGACGGCAACCAGAGGACCTTGGGGTTCGTCGGATTGAACCGTCCTTCCGGGGTCGATGTCGCTGTTGATGGAACCGTCTATGTCACCGACAGCAACAACAGTCGCGTTCTTGCGCTTCCCCCGGGCGGTGACCAGGTCGAACTGCCGTTCACCTTCGATGCTTCCGCGCAGCCGTGGGGAATCGTCGTCGATGCGGACAACAGTGTGATCGTCACCGTCCGGCACCACGGCGTCGAACCGATCAAAAAGCTCAGCGCCGACGGCGTAGAGACAACCCTGGGATTCGGGAAGACCGGTTCACCGACCGACGTCGATGTCGACGCCGACGGGAACGTCTACATCACCAACTTCGGTGCAGATTCGTTCACCGACAACATCGCCCGCCTGGACCGCAACGGCAACGCCTCGCGAGTTCCGTTCCGTGAACTGAGCGTGCTCCGGCCGATCGGCATCGCAGTCGATCACCGCGGCGGTATCACCGTGCTCGATTGGCTCGGTGTGGTGTACCGACTCGACAAGACCGACGCCACCACCGCGGTGACGCAGGTGTGAAGGTGGGCTCCTGCGGCGCCGCGGATCGAGGCCGGTGATCTACTCCGGGGGGTATCTCGGGGTGGATCGGAGTGGTCGAGAGGTGTACCGCGGGTTGCAGCGGCTCAGGGCTTACGGGACGGGACGCTCGCCTTTGTCGATCCGCTGCTTCCGCAGGAGATACTCGCCTTCCGAGATCTCCGCCAGAGCGGGCACGACAGGGCCGGCCCACCCACCGTCGATGGTGTCGGGGCAGTAGCCGACGGCAAAGCTTGCAGGCTCGTCCTCGAGACCGACCCAGTCCACCAGGATGTGTTGCACCGTAGGACTGGTGATCCGGCCCGGATGGCCGTGGAACAGCATCGGAGGCCCCGTCTCGGGATTGAGAATGTCGCGGTCGGTGTCGGGGCCGCGGTAAGCCACGGGCACACCCTGGTGTACCCGCGTCGTCGCGATCGCCTCGTCCCCTCCCATGCCATCAGTATCCGACGTGATCGATTGCGCGCGCTGCTAGGACCATAGACACTGCGGTATGGCCACCTCCACGCATCGATCCCTCTCCACCTGCGCCGCAGCCGCAGCCGCGACAACGCTGCAGGCGGCACTGAATCTGGCGTTGCTGGGGGTGGCCGCATTCGGCCTGGGCGTGGCGGGCCTGGCAGCACGATCGTTTCCCGTCCCCTGGTCCGGTTTCGCCGTGCCGGCGGTCTTCGTCGTACTCGCTGTGATCGCGGCAACGCCGTGGTTCGACCCACCCCCGGGGCGGTGGCGTACCGGTTACACCGCCGTCGCCGCGATCTGTGTGGTGGCCACACCCTGGATGCCTGCCGCGGTTCAGGTAGCCGGTGCGCTGACAGTGCTCGGGGTCGGATTCGCGATCATCGGCTTGAGTGAACACCTGCCGGCGGTGCGCAATGCTGGGCTCAGTGCGATCGTCATCGGGGCGCTGTCCTCCTCGGACCTCGGACGTGGGTGGCTGCCGCTGGCTGAGACCGGCACCTACCATCTGGTCCCGGCCTTGGTCACCGCGCTCGTCGGCGTGTGCGCCGCGGCGGTCGGGGTGGGGCTGCTGCTGCGCCGCCGAGGGGGATTCCTGTGACTTTCCGTGCTACGTCTCGACACAGATATCGGTCGGGGATCGTCCGGGTGTTCGCGCTGGCAGGTGCCGCCGTCGGCGTGATTTTGTATGTCGCCGCCTTCTTCATCACTGCGCCGACCGAGGTGTGCATGACTCGACTGGCATCGAGCATGACCGGTTCCGAGGCGGTGATTGCGACCTCAGCGAGCGCCGGCAGGCAGTGGGTGGGGATCGTCGCATCCCGCTGTCAGTGGACGTTCGCGACCGGGCCCCACGCCGGTGCTTCCGTGTCCGAGCGTGTCGTGGAATGGGGGCCGTCGGCATTGGCGATCGTTGGTCTTGTCGTCGCGGTGGCCGGCGTGGGGAGCTGGATGTGGTTCCGCACCAAGCACATAAATGTTGCGCGGACCGACCGCGGGTGACGTCACTTCACTATCACTCATATCCCCCGGACGAGGACGCCGCGCCGGCCTGGCTACGCGAGCACGAATGCGCCAGGCGAACGCTCACGTTCACCACGTCCAGCAACGTCGAGTATCGCCGTAGCCACCGGTGCCCAAAGGCTGCCGCGACTACCCGGGGTATCGACCGAGCGCATCGCCTACACCCAACGGAGCCGACGACGCGATCACTAATGCGGGCTACCGACAGTGCGGCCCGACCAAGGCGCATATCCACGCTCTGCTGATCTTCCAGACGCCGTGCTCAGCCACGAGCGGGACGACGGCGCTGTCCCCGGGCGCGACGGTGATGGCCTGCGCACCACCACCGGGGGCACCGGTGCCCACCACCGAGACCGCCAGAGCCTGTTCACCATCCGGTACGACAGTGGTGGCGCGCAGCGTCGCCTCGCCGGTGTGCGCTACCTGCTGGACGGGATCGGGTGTGTCGAGACTGGCACCTTCGAACAGGAGCACGCGCGTATCCAGATCGACGTCGTAGTCGAACGCGGCAGCGAGCATCTCGGTGACCTGCTCCGCCGACGGAATCGTGGAGGCGGGCAACTCGAGGGACGAATGCGCCGGTGGGAACGCGTCCGCAGAAGTGGGGACGGGCCCGGTGGCCGGCGAGCCCGGATCGGTGCTGCACCCGCAGATCGCCACGCCTGCGACGATGGCGGCTACGATGCTGCTCAGCAGGCGTGCGGTCATGGAAGTGTCCTTGCGGGTGGGCGGTGTCGAACAGGGGGCAAGACGCCAGAATATCCATGCCGATCGAGCCAGGACCAGCGTCGAGGCCGCCCCTACCTCCAGGACAGCAGCCCGTTCAGCGGTGGGCTTGCTACGGCAAGCGATCGACCACGTGGGCGAGAAATAAGCAGGTACTTCACTCGATTCGCGTGAGATCGACCCAGCCTCCCTCGCCGCCGGGAGTATCGGAACGCGGGTACGGATAGGGAGCCGGACCCCGTGACGGTGCTCGAAACGGCGCCAATGTGTGGGTGACGGATCCGAGCGTCAACGTCAGCGGCTGTGGGGTGCTTGCCCATTCGCACAGGACCAGTGGACCGAGGCGGTGCACCGGGACGGCGGTGCCGTCGGCGAGCTGAGCTGCTGCCGCTGTCGGTGTGTTCAGCGCGCCGATCACCAGCCACCATGTCGGGTCGGGGCTGTCTCCGGGCCAGACCTGCTGTTTGATCTCGTGCGGGAAACTCTCCGGATCGGTGGTGTACATGACGGACACCGGCGACCAGTGTTCGTTCTCGATCGTGGACGCGGGAGCGATTCGCATCATGTCGTCCTCCCGCCATTGGATCGACAGGTCCGAACGCGGCAAGACCAGGGTGTAGAACTCCATGCGTACACCTCCGACATGGGATCACGGCGTGCCGTTGTGCCCACGGTAGATGACGCTTCGCGTGCCGGCGCGCCCTCCGACCCTTCGACGCTCGCGTGAAGTATCCCGGCAGCAGGGCCGTCATTCCGAAACGGTCAGCAAGGGACAGAACTTCTTCGAAGACCTTACGGTGGCCTCATGGGACGAACGAGCGGACTGGTTGCAGCGTCACTGTCGATCGGGACGGTGGTCCTGACCGGTTGTGTATCCAATACCGAGAAGCCGGAGACCTTCCCCGCTACGGTGACCGTCGTCGGGAACGCGGAGCACGCCGATCCCCAGACCGGACAGTGCATCATCGCCGCCGTCCCGGTCGCACCGAACGACACGGTGTGGATACACGGTGAGAGCGCGGCCGCCTCGGCACGTTCTGTGCTGGAAGTCGGCACCGTCGATCGCAACGCCGACGCTACGGGTGTTTGTACCTATGTAGCGCACTTCGACGCGGTCCCTGCGAATCAACGCGGCTACACGATTACTGTGAACCGGTTCGAGTCGCCCTCTTTCCACGCGGGCGAGATCGAGGAGGGAGCGACGTTCTATCTACACGAGTTCCCCCCCGGCAGCGACCCGTCGGGCATCGGTGACGGCGACCGCGTGGGGACACCATGATGGGGTAGGAACCTCGGTCCGCAGCACCCGGCGCAGCGTGCGGTCATTGCGCAGGTCGTCAAGCTCGAGGATTCTCAGCGCCTACGGGATGGGACGTTCGCCTTTGTCGATCCGCTGCTTCCGCAGGAGGTACTCGTCTTCCGAGATCTCCGCCAGAGCGGGCACGACAGGGCCGGCCGACCCACCGTCGATGGTGTCGGGGCAGTAGCCGACGGCAAAGCTTGCAGGCTCGTCCTCGAGACCGACCCAGTCCACCAGGATGTGTTGCACCGTAGGACTGGTGATCCGGCCCGGATGGCCGTGGAACAGCATCGGAGGCCCCGTCTCGGGGTTGAGGATGTCGCGGTCGGTGTCGGGGCCGCGATAGGCCACCGGCACACCCCGACGTACCCGCGTCGTCGCGATCGCCTCGTCCTCTCCCATGTCGTCAGTATCTCCTCCGACAACCATGTACTGCATCATCGGGAGATGACTTCCCGAGGCGTCGTCCGATTCTGGAACAGCGAGGACGGGTGGGGCGTCATCGACTGCGAACAGACCCCGGGGGTTGCTGGGCGCACTTCAGCGAGGTCGACATTGAGGGCTTCAGAAAACTCACCCCCGGCCGACACGTCACCTTCGAGTGGCAGAAAACGAGCAGTCCGGTGGAGGGCTTCGCCTTCGTAGCGGTGCGCGTGCACCCGGTCGACGATAAGTGACGATCGTCGTCTCCCATACGGAAGTCGGGTGCGCCGAAGCGCAGGTCACCGTCGCGGGTTACTGCCCGTAGGGGCGCGGGGGGAGCGGGTTGATCTCGTCGCTGTCCCAGGTGACCTTCCGGAGCTTGCTGGTGTCGATGACCTCCAGATCGGGGTGCGCGGCGAGCGCCAGGGCGCAGTCGGTGGACGAGCCGATGTAGGTCGACATCAGGTCGATGTCGGTGGCGACGAGCCATGCCCGGTCCTGCGGCCACCATAGGTTCGGCCCCCACGAGCCCAGGGTGCGTACGACATCGCGCACGGTGCCGTGCACGAGGAGGTTGTCCCGGTGTGGGAGGCGGAGCAGCGGTCCGGGTGCAGGAAGGTGCAGGGCCTGGCCGGCGCGGCCTTCCCAGAAACCGAACCAGCACTCGTCCGGGGTGCTGGTGTGCTCGACGAGAACCTCGGCGAGGGCCGCGAACTGCTCTTCCGGCATATCACCTCGGTCGGGCTTTCGGTGCCAGACGAGGTCGCGGCCGTCCCCGACTCCATTGTGGATACCGGCCTGCAGCAGCGAGCCCCACTCGACGGTCTGGTGGATCACCCCGCCGGTATGGGCGGCGACCTCGGCCCAGCGCACCGGAACCTGCTGCCCGGTGTCGGGGTCGATCCGGGCGGCAGGGTGCAGCACCCGTGAGTACAGCGTGTAGATCGGGGGCACCAGCGATCCGACGGTGTACTCGAAGCGTGGCAGGGCGTCTGCGATCCAGTCGCCGCTGGTGGTGTCGTCGAGTACGTCGTCGATCCGCCACACCAGCGGCTGCGAGTTCGGGTCGACATGGCGATTCATCTGCTGCCGGTCGCGGGGACCGGAGTCGCTGTGCTCACTCACGTATCCGACCCTGCCACACCGCGGTCGTGCCGGGCGCCCGTCTACAGCGCGGGATTCGCTCTGGCGGACGAGATGCAGCGGACCGTGTTGGGGGCCTATTCCCGAACGCGGATCACCCATTCCAGTGGCGTCCAGATGGCGTGACTCGGTGTTCTGACGTGCAATGCTCGACTCATGCACGGCGATGACACGCCACCGGTGCCGCGGCAGCCGTTGGTGTTGCGTGGTCCGATCGGCCGCCCGGCACGCCCACCGGGGCTGATCGTGGCAGGGGCGTCGGTGCTGTTGTGCACGGGATTCGTGTTCGCCCTGCTGGATTGGTGGCCGGGCCACGGGCACACCGTCGATACCTTCACCAATTCGATGATCGTCCTGGCCTTCGGGGTGTTGTTGGTCGTCGTCGGCCTGGTGTGGGCGATCAAGTCCGCATACGTGATCGGGCGGGACCGGCGGTGGTCGTGGTGGATCGCGGCTGCTCCGATCGTCGTGGTCGCCGCGACCGGAGTCGCTGCGGTGATTCCGTCACCGTCGTTCCAGGCCGCGCGCAGCGACTTCGATCTCGCCGCCCGGACGGTGCTGTCCTCACCGGATCCGGCCGTGTTGGATGTGTAGGTCGGGCCCTACACGATGTCCGGGATCTTCCGACGCGACAACGCGGTGTACTTCTACGACGCCGACCAGAGCTTCCTGACCACCTTCGGCGGCTGGATCTACTCGCCGGCAGGACCCCCTCCGGACCGTTCGGGAATCGAGCAGTTCGACACGATCCACCTCGACGGCCCGTGGTACGAGTTCACGGCGGTATGGCGCGAATGAACCGGACTCGCACACGCCTGCCGGGGCCGGCACGTGGTTCGTCGACATCGAAGCCGACTGTGGAAGGCGCCCGGCAGTTCCGGGAAGGGTGCTGGTGATCGATCCGGACCTATGAGCTGCGCTCGAACTCGTACCAGGGACCTCCGAGATGCTCGATCGACCCGACATGCTGCTGGCCGTCCGGGTAGCCCTCCGGTGAGTAGATCCACCCGTGAGTGGTGCCGAACGAATCGTCGGACTCGATGAAGTAGACGGCCCCATCGAGTTGTTCGACACGCGAGATGTCGAGTCCACCGACCTCCACACCACTTCTGACGCCGTCGGGTTCGGTAAGGACCTCACGCGCGATCGCCTCGAGTTGGGGCCGGGCTTCGTCGAACCCCGGGCGGGGAAACAACACCACGACAAGCAGGGCGCCCAGGACGACCACCGGCGCCGCAGCCAGTCCACCAGGACCAGGATCGGGTACCTCGAAGGGAGGACCACACACGCAAAGCCCACACCAGACCGGCCACACCCAACAGGAAAAGCGCGGGCATCGCGATGAAAATCTGGTGATCGTAATCCAGATCGCCCCCGACCGCCGGCCACCCGTAGTACATGCCCAGCAGCACGCTCAGGGACAGGACCGTTGCGAGGAGCAGACACACCTCGACCGCGACAGTTCTCACCCCTGCACTACGAGCTGTGAACCGGGCCTGCGCGTTCGCGTCTTTCATTGCATCACCGTACCGAGCCCGACGGGATGTGCGCCGGATCGAGCACGACACGGATACCCGTGACCCTTGCCGGGGATTCGGGAGGCGCACACGTCGGATCTCGCTGGACGTCGCCGGCCACGTGCAGGTCGGATCAGGTGAGCGCCGATATCGGCGCCCTGCACTCGAACCGGTGTGCCGCTCCGGACACGGGTGCGCACACAGACCGCGAGCTCGGCCGTGCCAACGACGCAGATCGCCTGGGGTACGCGAGGGGGACGACCCGGTAGAACTGGGGAAAGGCGAGGGACGGAGCCCGGGGATGGATTTGGCGGAATTGATCATTGTGGAGATGCGTGCCGTCGACGATTGGGTGTCGGTCGCCGATGCCCTGAAGGTGATGGGGACATCGTCGTTTGTCGCCGACCGGGACGACGTGCGCCGTGTGCTCGACTGTGTCGATACCAGCGATCGGCTTCGGCTGGGTCGGGTGACCGGCCGGTTCGAGGAAATCTCGAAGCCGTTGCCGATCACGGCACTGTTGGAGAGCATCTTCGACGAGGATGATCCCGGCGATCGGACAGGAGCGATGATGGGCCTGTTCATCGACCAGGTCCGCTCTGCTGATGAGCAGGCGAAGGAAGCTGCCGCGCGGCAGGGCCGCACCCCTCACGGCGGTGCGCTGCTGCCGCCGGGTTGGACGGTGCTCGACGACCAGCAGCTCCTCTGGGAGCGGTTCACCGACGCGTTCGGTTTCCGGCCCGGTGGGCGGGAGCCGACGCGGCCGGTGATCGTCGAGCCGGCGCCGTCGATCACCGTCGATCTCACCGTGCCCGATGATCGGGTGGGGGTGTGGCGCAGCCGCGTCGATGCGGTCAACGCCGAGGCGTTGCGGTGTTTCGTCGCCGAGTTCGCCGAGGATCCGATGTGGGTGGTGTTGGTCCGGCAGGACTTTTGTTATCGGCTCGATGCGGCCGTGCACGCGGCCACCCGTCATCCCGATTGGCGGGTGTCGGCGTACCCCCAAGGTGACTATTCGATTTTTCTGCGTGAGGACTTCAGTGACGGTATCGTCGGGCATCCGTGGGAGCAGAGTCTGTGCGTGTTCGGGGAACGCCTCGTCGGGTCACTGGGCCGGACCTTGGCGACGTGGCTGCCCGTCATCCGAATCGATGGTCGACCCGTGGGATCTGTGTAGCTGCCGCGACCAGCACTTGTTCGTCGGTCAGGGCTGGTGGGGTTCGACGCGGGTGGCACAGTAGCGGTAGCCGTCCTGGTCGGTGACCTGCTTCCAAGACACGATCACCGTGGCCCCTGGCTCTAGGGTCTGGAATCCGTCGACGGCGAGGTGGCTGAAGTGCGCCCAGCATCCGCCGGGGGTGTGCGGCGAGTCGATCACACCCCACCCTTCGTCGTCGTTCCACATGCGCACGACGCCGGTCGTCTGCCCATCGAATGCCGCTGCGGGCGAGACCTGTTCGGGTGCTGCGACGGTGAGTGTGTCGGCGGTGCCGTCGGCGCGGATCGTCCACAGTCCGGTGCGGAACACGTGCCGGTCGCGGGTGGCGGGTTGTTGTCCGGCGGGCCAGGCTCGGGTGCATTCGTAGGCGTAACCCGAGGTCGGGTTCTCCAGCCGATGCCACTCGAAGTCGACCGGCTCGCCGGGGTTCAGGGCGGGAAATCCGTCGACTGCGACCGCGGCGAAGCGTACGAGGCAGCCGCCGGGCACGTCGTCCCCGTCGATCACTCCGTGCATGCGTTCGAGGTCCCAGCTGCGAACCACTCCTCGGCTCACCATCGGTTCAGTATGACCGGTGGTGAGGCATAGTTTGACGTGCGCTTTTGCCAGGGGATCAAGGTCTGGGGAAGGCCGTGAGATGACCCGGAATTTCGCGGGACTCCACCTGCCAGGGGAGGTTTTCGGTGTCGGCTCCTGAAAACCGGCTAGGGAGGTACCCCGCAAGGGATCATGGGTTCATGCACGTCGATCGCCTCACGCTCCCGGTATCGAACGTGGTGATGCAGTACCGCGAGGACGGGAAGTACCTGATCGCACGCGAAGAGAGACTTCCCGAACTGTATGAAGCCGAACGCCGCGGTCTGTCGATCTGGACCGAGCCGAACTACAAGGCGATGACCGCGTTCGAAGAAGAGTTCGCCGGCGATGTTCCTCACCCCACCTGGTGGGTGATTTCGGGGACGGCCGACCCCGACACCGAGATTCAGGTGACCTTTGCTGACGACCATGTGATGGGGCCGTTCAGGCCGGCACTGGCGGCCGGGTCGGAGGCACGGGTGTATCGCCTCGGCGAGCTCTGGGGATGTGAATGGGTCAGTTTGCCAACGACCATCTATATCCATCGGAGTGACGATCTTAGGGTCCCGCGAATCAAGTTCAGAAGGCCGAACTTCCTTCCACCGGCTCCCCACCCCGAGGTGGAAGTGGGCGAAGGTTGTTGAGCCAACAGCGGCGAATCGTTGCAGCTCGCGATTGTCCTGGATCCGTCCTCGGCGGCGACTGCACTCGGCCTGTCGGCCCGGTGTGCGGGGAAATCAGGGTCTCGGCCGGGCACTCGACCGGGCAGTAAGAGAGTGTTTCCGATGTGTGCTCTTGCCGGGCGGGTCGCGGTCATGCGCAGCTGTTTCAGGTGGTGCATGATCCTGTGATGATCGTGATCCGTGTGGGCTGGATCGTGCTGGCAGTTGTCACTGTGTTCCTCGGTATCGGGGCAGCCACCAGCCCGATGCTGCAAATCGCGGAGTGCGAAATCGGTGTGTATTCGCGGGAGGTCCCGAATCTCGAGGCCTGTCATGCCTCGATTCGAAGTTACTTCGGGACGGCGGTCTGGCCTGTTCTTGCGGTGCCGGTGATGGTGTGTCTGATACCGGTGTTCGTGCCGCGGCAGCGTGTTGCCTGGTTGGCCACCGCCGCCCTGTTCGCTTTTTCCGTCGTAGGTTTTGCGCGCTCGTCTTCTCGTCGAAGCCGACACGGGCTGATCTGTTCGGCTTTTCTGGCCGGTCGTGTTCCTGGCGGCACTGGTGACCGGCCTTGCGCAGGTAGTGAACCTTCGTCGCAATGGCCGCGGCCCTCTACAACCTGCGCCGTAGGAGTGAGCCGCCTCGGTGCGGTGCACGAGATATCCCACGCCGCCGAGCCGCTCACCGGCACTGTCGAGCTGGAAGCCGGTGTCCCAACGGACAACGTGGCCGTTGTGCAGCATGCTCCAGTCGAAGCGTTGCCGCTGCTCGATGAACAGTTCCCGATCGGTGGGGTCGAACACTGCACGGCGATGACAGCGAGCGTAGGCATGATGGGGTGGTGACGACGTTGCGGATCGTTGTTCCCGAGGACTTGATCATGGACGGGGTGGTCGACATTCCTCGCATCGGGGACCGCGTCGACTACACGCTGCAGTTCCACGAAGCACGGGCGTGGATCCATCCGGAGATGTCGAACGAGGTCACCGCACGCGTCGAGCAGTTGAACAACGGCCGGTGTTCGGCGGACTGGGTCGACCCCGACGGCCGCATCCGTGCCGGTTCCTACTCGATGCTGCTGCATGGTGACCGCTGGTGCGCGTATTTCCTGTCGAGCCGTCTCTACGCGGGCACCGCCCAGTGTGCCGGGTGGTTCGAGGCCGACTGGCCGGGAGTGCTTCCGGCCGAGGCACAGGTCGCCGGCACGGTGACTCGATGCCGCTTGATCACCCGCGTGAGCGTTCCCGATGCCGACGGCCGACACACCCAGGGATGGACCGACACGCTCGGACCCGTGCGGGACGGGCAGACCGGCTTTCGGCTCGGGTTGGTACCTGCCACCACTGTTCCTGCTGATCCACGGGGATGGCACAGCCCGATGATCCCGCCCCGGGACGGTCCGTGGACCCGTGAGGCCGGCGTCCTGGTGGACCTGGACGTCGGGCTGCCCCTCTGACGAAGCTATCGGCAGCTAGGCCGCAGGCGATCACCTCTGACACCGCGTGTCTGCTTCTGGAGACGGCGCGGATGTCGCTTAGTGTCGAATGATGACGGCGTGGATCGAGGTGCTCCGGGCATTGACGACCGGTCCTGATCTGCCTGTGCGGGGAACGATCCGCGCGGTGCACCCGGACGGGCACACCGAGCAATTCGTCTCCATCGGGCGCAAGCTTCGGGTGATGGCCGGTAATGGCCACCGTATCTGGCGTCACGGCGCACGCCTGCGCGTCGAACGCGAGGACGGCACCCCGGTCTTTGTCACCGACGGATCGGCCGCGTGGGATTTCACCCGCGATCCGCAACGGCCGCGGGTCGGTCCGGTCGGTCAGGTGCAGTATCTGGGCACCAGTCAGTTCCTGTTGCGGCGGCGCAGCGCGGCCGAATGGTCCGGTGACGACTTCGCCCAGCCGGCCGGTCCGGTCGAGGAGGTCGAGTTCGCGGGTCGGCGCTGTTGGACGGTGGAGTTGGCACCGCCCCCGCGCAAGCCGTACCCGATGCGGATCTGGGTGGATATCGAGACCGGGCAGATGCTGGGCGAACATATCGAGCAGGCGGGGTTGGGCGCGCAGTTCGTCGACCTCGTCGTCGGCGAACCGCTCGACGGCGCCCTGTTCGTGTGGGACGGGCCGGTACTCACCGCCGAACAGGAACAGCAGATGTACCGCGAACGCCAGTTCGCTCTCGAACGCGACCAACGACACTGGTTCACCACCGCCGTCACCGAGGTGGCGCTGCGCACGCGGGTGCCGATGGATTTCACCCCCGACCGCGTACCGTTCCATGATCCGCAGACGGGGGCGTTCGACGCGGGAAACGATCTGACGATGCTCTCGCGTCGGCCCCGCAGCGCCGAGGGGTGGGAACCGTCGTGGGGCGCACTGTTCTACGTCTGGTCGACTCCCGCCTGGGACTGGGCAGCCGGGGTGCTCCGCGGCGACCTCGATGGCGACACCATCGCCGATCTTCAGCGCATGCTGCATCCCGACGAACCCGTCGACCGGCAGCGCCGCATCGATAAGGGCCCACGATCCCAGCGACATCGTAGATAACCCCACGACGTGCTCCGCTCGCTCGAAAGGCCTCGAGCTATGCGGTGCATAGCCGTGCAGCAACGTCGAGTTCGACGAGTGTGCCGTCCGGATCGAGCAGGTACACGCCGTTCGTGGTGGCCACCCACACCTTTTTCTGTGCGTCGATCGTCACTGCCGGCTCCGGATCGTCGATCGCCGCCGCCGCGACGACCCGGTGGGTGGCGGGATCGAGCAGCACCAGCAGCCACCGCCCGTGCTCGCGGGCCGGCACCTCGTCCGAACTGTCGAACGGCCACCAGCCGGTCTTTCCGGTGCCGTCGGGACGGTGGGTGGTCATCCACAGATAGCCCCCGGCTCCACCGAACGTCAGCGGCCGAGCCGGGAGAGCGGGCACAGGCGTGCTCGTCAGATCCGCACCGATCGACACCGCCACACCGCGGCGATCGTAGATGGCCATCCGGTCACCGGTGGAGCCGACACGAACAGGAAACGACAACGGCATCTGCGGTCCGTCGGTGACCGTGCCGTCGAGATCGATGCGCACCATACGATAGATCCGCGGGAATGGCGCCGCGCGATCCTCGGGCACGGCCGGCACCACCGCCACGAACCCTTCCGAGGTAGCTGCCACCCATCGTGCGGTCGGCAACTCCACCCTCAGCGGTTCGGTGCCGGGACGCAGCACAAACACGCCCTCGCCCGCGGTGAGCAGCACCGAGCCACAGGCCGCGGCCGCTGCCATTCGGCGGCCCACATCGATTCGGTGCACCTCGAGGGCTCCGGCCGCATCGAGGGTGCAGCGCAGTACCGTCTGTTCGGCGACGACCCAGCAGCCCGACGCGTCGGCAACTACCCGCCCCCGTGTCGGTGAAAAGGCCGTGGTGGCGATGGAGAGGGGCAAAAGATGCTCGGTCACTGCCACGGCCCCGGCCGGGTCGTCGATCTGCAGCAGGACCGGCAGTTGCCGGTCGAGCACCCACAACACCCGGCCGCCGCTGCTGATGACACCGGGACGCACCCGCGGCCGCAACGGGGCCGGTTCGGCGGCATCGAGGTCCAGCTCGATCAGCACCCCCAGCTGACGCTCGACAGGATGGTCGGCGTGCGCGGGGTCCGGTGGGTCGGGGCGCTCGAACCACCGCGGCGAGGCCTCGATATCGGTGTACCGGATGTCTTCGTCCGCCACCGCTGCCCAGCCGCGGGTGTGTGGATCGTAGGTGGTCTCGCCGGTCATCAACTGCACCCGCCGCACCAACCCGCGGGCGGTGCCGCTGCCGAGCTCGGTATGGGCGAAGAACATCCCGGTGACCTCGACATGATCGATCAGCGGCCGCGGGGTTCGGCACACTGCGCTCCAGCCGTCGCCGCGCAGCATGATCGTCCACCACCACTGCCCGTCGCGGTCGACGATCGGGGCTGTGTCTGCCTGGATCGGTTGCGCCCAGGCTCGCACCGTGCAGGTCCGCGGATCGGCCGGATCCGGTGTGTACTGGTGGAACTGCAACGCCACCAACACTGTGTTCCCCACCTTCGGGGGCACGATCGATCCGTCCTCGATCACCCACCCGTCGACCACCACCGTCAACAGACGCCGCAGTGGGGGAACAACCGAGGAGGTCTTCAGATCCTGGGGGTGGGAGTGTTCGTTGTCGAACGACATGACTATCTCCGTGCACTAGTACTACAGCCGTAGATCGCTGATCTGTCGGGATTGCGGCGCGT
>NZ_JTIZ01000119.1:0-2919 GCF_000801125.1 Rhodococcus sp. Chr-9 | reverse complement strand
CGCGTCAGCCGCGAACCCCGCTACGCACTCCGGATCCGGAAGGGCCCGCAAACTCCGCGCCCGCGCAGAGCGCCGCCCCCTGGAGAACGGGCCGACGACCCGCAGCACCGTCAGGATGTTCGTCAAGTGGTGCATCACGCATCAACACATGGCCGCCCACCTGAAGTTCCCATACCGGCGGGCCCGAACCATCCCTATGACCATCGACGATGGATGCTACGCCCAGATGGCCACGATCCTGGAACGGCGAGGCACCCCGGTGTGGATCCAAGCCGCCACCGTCCTGCTGCTGATCTGCGCACAACCCGTCTCGCGCATCGTCACCATCCGACTGGACGCACTTCAGACCGACTACAGCGGCGGCCTGTGAATCCGCTTCACCGGCGCCGAAGAAGAGCTGCCGCATCCGCTCGCCGACCCAGTGGCCGCGCTCATCGAATCCGGTATCCACGATGTCCCGAGATAACACACCGCCTCGGTGGAACCGCGCTACCGGAGAGCGCTACGCGCCAGTCATGGATCGGGGTGAACCGCCGGCGAGCCCGAGTCTTCGACAACCCGGCTGTCAGGCCGCCACGGTCGGCCAGCAGAAGTGGCGCGAGGGTGCCGGCGGTGAGCAATCACGCCGACACTATCGGCTGTAACGGACAGACCAGAGGCCACGAAGTGGGCTTCACCTACCGAGTGTTCTCTGCTTGAGGAATCGGAACCTTAGACAAGTCCCAGTTCCCCCTGCTCAGGAAACGCTTCGGTGTATCAGCACCCGGAAGTTCATAAATCCCCGTGAATCACCGGGCCTAGATGGGCGACTCGTCGCACATGCTGGTGGGCCTGCGCGGCGGGGTCGTGACCAGAGTCAGCGGGACAGGGCCCGTTGGCTGCTTGCGGGCGGCCAGGCCCATCGGGCGGGTGTGATCCTGCGAGGGATCGGGGATGCTGCGCTCTGCGGCCAGCAGGCCTTCGCCGTACCCCTGGACGCACTCCGGGTCGGGGCCGTCCATCGGAAGGCCGGTGAAGAACTTGGCCGCCATGCAGCCACCGCGGCAGCTGTCGTAGAAGTCGCACGAGGCGCACGCCCCGGCGGACTGCGGCTCACGGAGCTCGCGGAACAGCTCGGAGGTCTGCCACACGGATTCGAAACTGCCGTCGGTGATCACATTGCCGGCGAGGAACTCCTCGTGGATCGCGAACGGGCAGGCGTAGACGTCGCCGATCGGGTCGATCAGGCACACCACGCGACCGGCACCACACAGGTTGAGGCCGGGCAGCGCGCCCTGCCCCTGCCCCTCACCGAACGGCGTCAGGTGGAAGAAACTGTCGCCAGTAAGGACGTTCTCGCCGTTGGCGACCAGCCAGTCGTAGAGACCCTTCTGCTGCTCGGGCAGCGGGTGCAGGTCATCCCACACGTCGGCGCCGCGGCCCGAGGGCCGGAGTCGGGTGATCCGCAGGGTGGCGTCGTACTTGTCGGCCAGTGCCTTGAACTCGTCCAGTTGGGTGACGTTCTCGCGAGTCACCACGACCGAGATCTTGGAGTCGCGGAAGCCTGCGTCCTTGAGGTTCTGCAGTGCGCGGCACGCCATGTCGAATGAGCCGGGGCCGCGGACCGCGTCGTTGACCTCCGCGGTGGCGCCGTCGATCGAGATCTGCACGTCGACGTAGTCACTGGCGGCGAGACGCTTGGCCACGGCCTCGTCGATGCGCACACCGTTGGTGGAGAACTTGACGCCCACCTGGTGGCTCGTCGCGTAGTCGACGAGCTCCCAGAAATCGGAGCGGACGGTGGGCTCGCCGCCGCCGATGTTGACGTAGAAGACCTGCATCTTCTGCAGTTCGTCGATGATCGCCTTGCACTGTTCGGTGCTCAGCTCGCGCGGGTCACGACGGCCCGACGAGCTCAGGCAGTGCACGCAGGCGAGGTTGCAGGCGTAGGTGAGTTCCCAGGTCAGACAGATGGGAGCGTCGAGTCCGCGCTCGAACTGGTCGACCAGGCGGCCGACGGGTGCGGGACTTGCGGGGCGGTCGAGCATGCTGGTCATGAGGTCTCCTCGATCATGCGCGAGGCGGCGAGTTGGCCGAGCGCGTGCAGATACAGCCGCGCGGTACCCGGATCATCGATGGACACCCCGGCGGCGGCGCAGGCAGCGCGCGCGGAGGGATGGTCGGCGAGGGTGCGGACCACCTCGACGATGGTCGGCGACTTGAGAAAGCTGAGTTTGCGGGTGTGGAAGTGGTAGAGCAGGGCTCCGAACGGCTCGGGCCGTAGTGCCACCCCGGGGTGCAGGCGCCAGCCGGCGTCGAGATCGAATTCCGCCGGGGCGGCTTCCTGCTCGGCGCCGGCCGGCGCTGCTGCGGAGGTCATTTCAGTAGACCCCGCACATGCCGTCGATCGAGACCTCTTCGATGAGGGCCTCCTCCAGCACGACTTCGGTGTTCTGCGTGTTCTCCATTGCGTGTCCTCTCGTCTGCGCGTCGGAATCCTCACCGTGACAGGGTGAGATCTGCATCATATTGGCACTCCACATAAGACGATTTCCTCGCCGTTGGCATCGGCACCGACGCCGCTGCCGGCCTGTTCGCAATCCTGGCCAACCGTGAGCATCGGCTGCCGNGGGCCGATCCGGCCCGCTCGTGCCCCTGCCGCATCGGTGAGGGACGGCAGGGGCATCCGTCTCGGTGTTGGACCGTGTCGGTAGGCGTCCGCTCTCGGACCGAGTGCTACTTGACCAAGTCAAGCTTCTTTCGGTCCAAGGTTACCGCCACAGCGACGATGACAACCAAGCCTTGTACCACTTGCTGCAGGTACGGGTGAACCGCTCCAATAACCATACCGTTCGTCAGCGTCGTAATGATGAGGACGCCGGTGACAGTACGTAAAATGGGGCTCTTCGCGGTTAGCAGTGGCATTGGTGCCGGCTGGGT
>NZ_JTIZ01000118.1:0-200468 GCF_000801125.1 Rhodococcus sp. Chr-9 | reverse complement strand
CAACGGGGTCGATCGACACCCGCCCCTACCAAGTGCGAAGAGCCGAAAATGTGCCGGCCCAACGGTTTTCGAGAACCGGCACGAGCTGCTCCCCGGTCCGCAGACGAACCGGGAAGCAGCCGGAGAATCAGGGGCGCGGTGCCTTCGGACGCGCGACCGGCCGCGGCAGTGCACGCGTCAGACGCGGAGCCCAACCGTGCGACGGCCAACGCTTGAGACCCAGCCGGTCCGGCGTGACGCGAGTGTTCACGAACTTGCCCTCGAGCTCTTCGTCGGCCTCCCCAACGAACCGGTAGAGGATCGTGCCGCCGTTCTCCTCCGTGCGAGCGGCTGCCTCCCACCCGGTAGCGCGGTAGACCGCGCGGACGATGTTGTCGGCGACGACGATGATCGGCAGTCCGTCGATTCCACGCGCCGCCGATCCTGCCGGCCACGGCTTGGACGCGAGTTCGCGCACCGCAGCCGGCGACGCCTTCTTCGCTTCGTTGACCCGCAGCACCACGCATGGCGTCGGCAGCTCGGGAGCAGGCGAGGCCGAGTACTGACGGACGAGCTCCGCGATCGGGATCGCCGTGCGATCGGCTTCTGACTCCTCGGTTGCGCCCGCCAGGTTGGTGAGTACGCATTCGCCGCGGTGCGGTTCGGTCAGTCCGAGCGCCGCGATGACCGCTTCGGCCGTCACTGCGGCGGTGTGGTCGGCGTCGGTCTTCGGGTTCAGCGCGTCGGCCACGACGAAATGCTCCACCGCGTAGCCGGACTCGTAGACGGTTCGGATGCGCCGCAGAGCCGCCTCGGTCTCGGGGGTGACCAGCGGTGTCTTCTCGCCGGCCTCGGTCAGCTTCGAGGTCTCTCCGAGCGCCGTCCAGACGAGGGTGAAGATGCGATTTCCGCGTCCGGCGCCGACGTAGAAGATGCTCCGGTCGCGAGGGTCGAGCAGGGCGTAGACGTAGGCGCCGAGCTGGTCGCAGATGTTCTTCGGAAGCAGTTTCGGGCTGGGGGCGCGGTCTTCGACATGGTTCACGAGAGCCCGCAGGACGGTCAGGCGCAGTGCCACGGGGACCTTGCCGGCGGAGCCGCCGAACAGTTCGCGGTTGGCTGCGTCCACGGAACCGAAGGTGCGTCCGATGTGACGGCTGAGGGCGCCGAGCGCGTGGGTGAACTCCGCAAGTCTCTGGCGTGGATCGTCCGCTGTATCCGGCAACTCGTTGCTGGTCAGGAACATCTGGATCTCGGGAGATTCCAACAGAGTTTGGGCAATGTTCGGAGGAACTGTCCACACTGTGCGCATAGAGCGACTCTAGGCCACACACAAGATTGGGGAGTCGCTCCGCGCAGGCGCCGCGCCGCCGAATCCGGAGGAAGAACCCGAGGAGAACCCGAGCCGGATAAGCTCGCGTGCCATGACAGCGGTGCGGACCCGTTCCCGTTCTCGGTTGTTGCGGGACACCGCGTCGTCCGCGCAGGTCGAAGCACTTCTCATCATCGCCGTCGCGACCATCCTCGTCACCCGTCTGTACCTGCACCTGATGGGCTATCCGCAGGTCGGCGGGTCGGTCCTGCACATCGCTCACGTGCTGTGGGGCGGTCTGCTCATGGTCGCCGCGTTGATGGTCTCGTTGACCTTCATCGGCAGGGCGCCCGACCGCATCGCGGTGCTGCTCGGCGGTATCGGGTTCGGCCTCTTCCTCGACGAGGTCGGCAAGTTCGTCACGAAGACCAACGACTACTTCTACCGACCCTCGGTGGCGATCATGTACGTGGTGGTCGTGTTGCTGCTCGTCGTCAATCGAGCGGTGCACCTCCGTCGCGGGCCGTCGCCCGACGAGTATCTCGCCAACGCCGCGCTCACGGCGACGGACGGGCTCGCCCACGGCCTGACCCCGACCGATCGCGACCAGGCGCGAGTGCAGCTCGAACGCGCACGTGAGGGTGGAGTCGATCCCGAGGTCGTCGAACAGATCGATCTCCTGCTCGCCCGGTGCCGGGAGGTACCGTCGCGCTTCTCGTGGGTGTCGCTCCGGCTGCCGGAGCGACTGCGAGGTGAGCGCAGCGTCCGCGTCGCGGCAGCCCTGCTCACCGTTTTCTCCGTCGGCATTCTCCTCAATGCCGCTGTGACCTTGGAGGAGGATCTCGCCGCGCGGACGAGCAACGTGGTGACCGTGATCCAGCTCGTCGGCTCCGGCGTCACCGTCCTGCTGTGCGTGGTGGGATCGGTGGGTTTGTGGCGCAGGCGGAGGTGGGCGATCCGTGCGCTCCGGACGGCCGCGTTGATCACCGTCTTCTTCGTCGACGTGCTGGAGTTCGCCGTCCAGGAGTTCGGGGCGCTGCTCAACGTCGCCGTGGGCGCCGCGGCGCTGTCGGTGTTCTCACACCACCTGCGTCAGATGTCCCGGCACGAGGCGTTGCCGGACACGGCGTGAGCAGGTGGGCCCCGCCGCAACCGTGTTGTGGACGAATCACGGCACCGCTGCCCACCGTGTGCGCTTCGTCGCATACCGTATAGACCGTGAGCACCCCAGCCTCTGACGCCACCGGTTCCGCGTCGACGTGGCCCGCGCTACTCACGTGGCGTGCGGCCGATGCGTCTCGGATGGAGTCGGTACGAGTACAGCTCTCCGGCCGCCGCATCAAGGCGTCCGGTCGCATCGTGGGTGCGGAGTGCACCGACCATCCGGCCTTCAGCGCGTCGTACGACCTGGTGACGGATGAGAACGGTGTCACCCGCCGATTGTCGGTGCGCACCACCCTCGCTTCGGGCGAACGGCACATGTCCCTCACTCGGTCCGAAGAGGGCATCTGGATGTCCGACAACGGCATCGACCATCAGCGGTCCACCTTCGGCGGGGCGTTGGACGTCGATGTGGTGTTCAGCCCGTTCTTCAACGCCCTGCCCATCCGCCGGCACGACCTGCAGGCCGGAGCCGACGACGTGGAGGTGCCCGTCGTCTACGTCAACCTCATCGATCTCAGCATCGAGGAGGCGACGGTCGTCTACAGCAGTGCGTCCGATGGCATCCATGTGCTGTCGCCGCGCTCGTCGTCGTCGGTGACCGTCGACGAGGACGGCTTCGTCCTCGAGTACCGAGGACTCGCCTCCCGCATCTAGGGCTGTCCCGACGCCTCCACCGCCATCGCCACGGCGAACGCGGCCGATTCGGCGGGGTGGCTGCCGTGCCCGTGCGTGCCGCCGGTGAGGCCGACGATCTGGAGTCCGACCGGCGACGACCCGCCGTCAGGAGCCGGCACCGACAGGGCGGGGACACCGAGGACGCTGAACGGGACACACATCTGCAGCAGCGGTGCGCGCAGCTCGACGGGATCGCTCGTCAGCGGCGCCGAACGCACGCCGGTAGTGACGGTGATCAGCGCGTCGAGCTTGTCCACGGTGCGGAGGCGGTGCACGACGTCGTGACGTAGTCGCGCCACCGCCCGGGCCGCGTGGATGTATTCGTAGGCCGGCCGGTCGCGTTGCGCGGCGAGCAGAGCGGCCGTCGGAGGCTGGTAGCGGTCGGGATCGGCTTCGAACCACGCGCGATGCGTCTCGTATGCTTCCGAGCCGGTGACCACGGGATACAGCTCGAGCATCTCGTCGGTCTCGGGCAGTTCCACGTCGACGACGCGGGCGCCCAGATCCGTGAGGGTGCGGCACGCCGTCTCGACGGCCTCGTCGAAGACGGGTGACAGATCCCAGATGCCGCCCCGCAGGCGTCCGATGCGCAGTTCGGAGACCGGGGTGCGCAGGTGCGCGATGCCCGGAAGGGCGCCCCACGCGAGTGAGGCGTCCAGAGCGTCGGCGGCGAGCAGACCGACGTGGTCGAAGGTCGTCGACAGCGGGAACACGCCCTGCTCGGGCAGGGCACCGAAGCCCGGCTTGAATCCGACGATCCCGCACAGTGCCGCCGGGGTACGGACGCTGCAGCCGGTGTCGGTTCCCAGCGCGACGGGCACGACGCCCCTCGCGACCAGCACTGCGGAGCCCGACGACGAACCACCGCTGATCAGGTCCGGGTTGTGGGGGTGGGGGGCCGCGCCGGACACATTGATCAACCCGGTGGGCCCGTAGGCGAACTCGTGGAGATGGGTCTTCGCCACCACGATGGCTCCGGCTTCGCGGAGCTTCTCGATGACGCGAGCATCGCGCCGGGCCGGAGGCGCATCGGCGAGGACCGCGCTGCCGCAGCGGGTGGGGAACCCGGCGACGTCGATGTTGTCCTTCACCGCGACCGCGACGCCGTGCAACGGGCCGATCCAGCTCCCGGCGGCGATCTGCTCGTCGGCGAGGGCTGCGGCTTCGAGCGCCGCCTCGTCGTTGCGGGCGGCGACGGTGTTCCCCCAGGGGGTCCCGACGAGGGCGTCGAGTTCGGCGAGAACCGAGCGGACGTGTTCGGTGGGGGTCGTCTTGCCGGTGGTCAGCGCCGAGGCGATGTCGCGGAGGTTCATCGTGTCCACACTCCACCGCGTCGTCCGGCCTCGCGGAACGCTGCGATCCAGCCCTCGTCGCCGGGCTGCGTGCCGACGATGGGGTCGCGACGGCGCTGTTCGTAGCGGGTCCGAGCCGCGTGACCGGCGCGGGTGAGTTCGGAGGTGCTGCGGTCGGCCAGTTGCTCCCGGGCCGTTCTCAGCACCTCGAGTGTCTCGTCCAGCGCGACCAGCAGGGCTTCCGCGTTGCCTTCGCACATCGCGTCGACCAGGGCCGGGGCCGTCGCGGCGACCCGTGTGCCGTCCCGGAAGGAGCCGGCGGCGAGACCGAGTGCGAGATCGCCGCCTCCGGCGCCCGAGAGGGCCAGCGCTTCGGCGAGGAGATGGGGGAGATGGGAGACTCGCGCGACCGCCGCGTCGTGCTCCCGGGATTCGGCGGGCACGACGACGGAGCCGCAGTCGAGCGCGAGGTCGGCGACCTGCCGCCACACCTCGGGATCGGTGCCGTCGTCGACGGTCACCACCCACACCGCGTCGCGGAACAGGTCGGCGGTCCCAGCGGTCCAGCCGGACTCCGCCGTACCTGCCATGGGGTGTCCACCCACGAAACGCCGCGACAGGCCGTGAGCGGCGACGGCAGCGGCCACTTCCGCCTTGATGCTCACCACGTCGGTGAGCGCGACCTCGGGGGCGTGCTCGGCCACCGCCTCGAGGATGCTGCCCACTGCCGGCATCGGCACCGCGATCACCACCAGGGCGCTGGTGTCGGCTGCGCGACGCAGCGTGGCCGTGAGGTCGGTGGACGCGTCGAAGCCGTCGGCGACGGCGGCCTCCACGGCCTGCGACGACCTGTTGTAACCCCACGCCTGCCTTCCGGTGGCCGCGGCGGCGCGCAGCAGAGAACCACCGATCAGACCGAGGCCGAGGACACAGACGGGCGGGGAAGAGACGGCTGAGGACACCTCATCAGGTTGGCATATCCCGTGCTGGGCTTCATTCACCGGACGTGGCCGACTACCGTTGCGCCCATGGCTGCACAGCGTGTAGGGAACAAGAGCCCTTCCGTGACCCAGAGCGGGAACCCCGCCGGGAATTCGAGCGACGACCTCGACGGCTTCGCCGTCGCCGTGACGCGGGAGGAAGGTCGTTGGAAGTGCCGGGTGTTGTCCGGTGCCGCACTGACGAGTCTCGATACCGCAGTGACCGAGTTGCGGGAGCTGAGAAGTTCCGGCGCAGTCTTCGGTCTGCTGAATGTGGACGACGAATTCTTCATCATCGTGCGTCCCGCACCTGCGGGAACGAGGTTGCTGCTGTCCGACGCGACGATGGCCGTCGACTACGACATCGCCGCCGACGTCCTCGATGCGCTGAACATCGAGATCCCCGATATCGATCCCGACGAGCTCGACGACATCGAGCCGTGGGAGGAAGGCGACCTCGGCATCCTGGCCGACATGGGTCTGCCCGAGCCGGTGCTCTCGGTGATCCTGTCGGAGACCGACCTGTATCCCGACGAGCAACTCGACGAGATCGCCCAGCGACTCGGTTTCGACGACGTCCTGGGTAACACCCTGGACAAGCTCCGTTAGATGGGGCTGCGCGACGACGAGGCATTGATCCGGGTCGCGCTGGAGGCCGCCGCTGCCGCGCCCGCCGGTGACGTACCGGTGGGCGCGGTGGTGTTCGGGCCGGACGGCACCGAGATCGCGCGAGCGGCGAACTCCCGCGAGGCCACCGGCGACCCCACAGCGCACGCCGAGGTGCTCGCTCTGCGCGCGGCAGCGCAGGTCTACGGCGACGGATGGCGTCTCGAGGGCGCAACCCTTGCCGTGACCCTCGAACCCTGCACGATGTGCGCGGGAGCGTCGGTGCTCTCCCGGGTATCGCGGGTGGTCTTCGGGGCGTGGGAGCCGAAGACGGGCGCCGTCGGGTCGCTGTGGGACGTGGTGCGCGATCGGCGCCTCACGCACCGTCCGGAAGTGCGCGGTGGTGTGCTCGAAGCCGAGTGCGCGGCCGTGCTCGAGGCGTTCTTCCGGGAACATCGAGGGCTGGCTTCGGAGCTGTGACCAGGCGATTTCAGGATGAGGCCTGCAATCCGCTAGAGTCGTCAGCGGTGGCGTGACCGAGCGGCCGAAGGAGCGCGCCTCGAAAGCGCGTGACGGGTAACCCCCGTCCGTGGGTTCAAATCCCACCGCCACCGCCAGAGAGCCCCTTACCTGTTAGTGCAGGTGAGGGGCTTTTCTCATGTCTGCAGGTCGCCAAGGCCGGGGTCCGAAGCATCCGCTACGGCTTTTGCTATCCGCCGCAGCAATTGCTGTGGCGGATAGCGAACTTGATTGCGAGTGGACTGCGGAGTCGACGAAGCGCCCGAGGGAGACGACGAGACCTACGGATTCGGTCGGCAGCGGCCCTTGGGGGCGTCACGTCGGCTGATCCTGATGGACCGCCGCGGGCACGGCGACTCGCCGGATCTCGACGGGGCCCATCGCACCGACTACGAGGTGGACGCCGCCGACATCGTCGAACTGCTCGGTGACGGCGCCCATCTCGTCGGACATTCGTACGGTGCGGTCGCAGCGATGCTCGCGGCGGTGGAACGGCCGGACCTGGTGCGGTCGCTGTGCCTGATCCAGCCCGGGTGCCTGAAGGTTGCGGAGAGCGAACCGGTGGTCGCCGAGAACCTCGTCCGCGCTCGCGCGTCCCAGGTGACGCTCCCGCCCGAGCTCACTGCGGAGGACTATCTGCGTCTCATCACGGAGAGCGTCGGCATGCCGCCGACGGAACCCACCCCGAAGCGACTACGCGCAGCGGCGACGTCGATGCGGGAGAGACCGTGCTGGGACGCCGACATCCCCCTCGAGTCGCTCGCGGCGGCGCCGTGGCCGAAGCTCGTCGTCGTCGGTGACTGGGCGGGCGCACCCGACGAGTACAAGCGGCTGGCGGGAGATCCGCTGACGGTCACGGCGCGGGTCGTCGCCGACCGGATCGGGGGAGAACTGCTCGAAGTTCCCGGTTTCTACCCGCACGTCCAGCAGCCGGAACGAGTCAACGAGGCGCTCGAGGAACTGTGGAGTCGGGCCGACGCCCGGTGACGAGAGGTCGGCCGACGGCGTCGGCGGCCATCACGGCGAACATCCACAGCCCCGCCGCGACACCGGCGACGGCTGCCACGGCAGGCGATGCGAGACCTCCTGCCAGACCGACGATTCCGATCACCAGCATTCCCCAGCCCATGACCCGGAACATCGCGCGGCCGAAGGCCCGTGCGAAGGGAACGAAGTGCGCACCGACGACGCAGACCACCCACGCGACCGTCAGTTCCGAACGATCGAACAACGCGAGAAGCCTTGCGCCACCGACGATCAGCACGACCATGGCCGCGACCGACACGAGGTAGATCGTCGATGCCTGCTTCGAGGGCGGCTCCAACTGCTCGAAACTCCGCGGTCGTATGAGCACGGCCCAGACGAAAACAGCGATGGCGCAGAACCATCCGACAACGACGATCCAGGTCCACGGTGATCCCAGAGCGGCACCGTTCACGAGCATGAAGGCCGACGCGCCACCCGCGCCGATCAGCGCTCCCCACACCTCGGGACGATGGGTCGCTCGGTAACCCCTCGCCGTTCCCGGCCCGAATCGCTCCGCAGGCGGTGTCGTGCGCATCCAGTTCCCCCATTCCGAGTCGACCACCGATCCGCCGGTGGACGCTAGCGGATGGGCGGCCGGTCGTCGTCAGAGTTCGCGCCAACTCCCGTCGTTCATGTCGTGTCCGTGCGCGGCCATCAACATGAGGCCGCCGTCGACGGGGATCGAGCGCCCCGTCAGGTACGACGAGCGTGGGGACGCGAGGAAGGCGACGACGGAGGCAACTTCGTTGACGTGCCCGGGACGTCCGGTGGGGTTGCCCGGTCGCTCCTCGTGGAAGGCCTCGGATTCGTCCATGCCGGTCATGGGCGTGGAGATCTCACCGGGAGCCACCGAGTTGACCGTGATGCCGTAGCGGGCCCATTCGAGGGCGAGGCACTGCGTGAGCATGCCGAGGCCGGCCTTCGCCGTGCAGTAGGCGGAGGCGCCGTAGCGGGGGATGTGCTCGTGGACGCTCGTGATGTTGACGATGCGGCCGCCGCCCCCGGAGTCGATCATGTGTCGCGCGGCGCGTTGGGAGCACAGGAACGGGCCGTCGAGGTCGGTGGAGAGCATCTCCCGCCACCGTTCGAAGGACAGGTCGAGCACCTCGTCGCGGTGTCCGGTGCCGGCGTTGTTCACCAGCACCCCGAGACCGCCGAGCTTTCCGGTGAGTTCGTCGATCACATCGGCGGTGTCCGGGCTGGTCAGGTCCTGTCGGGCCACGAAGCACCGCTGTCCGCGCTGTTCGACCCCGGCGCGGGTGTCCTCGGCCCCGGCCTCGTCGGTGTGGAAGGTGATGCCGACGTCGAACCCCTCGGTGGCGAGCAGTTCGGCGGTCGCCTTGCCCATGCCGGAGTCGGCGCCGGTGACGATGGCGAGTCTGTCGTGAGCTGGAGTGGTCATGCGTCGTGGTTACCCATGAGCGCCCGCGGCACACTGCGAACCCACGGCAGACCGTGACCCCACGGCAGACTGGGGCCATGCGACTGCTGCTGCTCGCCGACACCCACGTACCGACGCGCGCCCGCGACCTGCCGTCGCAGGTGTGGGACGAGGTGGCCCGCGCGGACGTGGTGATCCACGCGGGCGACTGGATGGACGTGACACTGCTCGACGCGCTGGAAGAGCGGTCCCGGCAGCTGGTCGCGTGTTGGGGCAACAACGACGGTCCGCTCCTGCGGGAACGGCTGCCGGAGGTCGCGCGGGTGACCCTCGACGGTGTGCGCGTCGCGGTGGTGCACGAGACCGGGGCGTCGACCGGGCGCGACAATCGGATGGCCGCGGCCTATCCCGACACCGACGTCCTCGTCTTCGGCCACTCGCACATCCCCTGGGACACGACCGCGCCGAGCGGATTGCGCCTGCTCAACCCGGGTTCACCCACCGACCGGCGTCGGCAGCCGTACTGCACCTACATGACCGCGACCATCGACGACGGCGTGCTCCGCGACGTCGAACTGCATCGGCTCGGGTGAGGGCGATCGAAGGGGAGGTTGTGTGCGTATTTCCGCGAACGGACGCACTCAACCTCCCCGAACTCAGTCGCTCGGGCCGATCAGTTTCCGCACGACTTTCAGGAGTTCGTCGACGTCCCCGGGCGGCGTCGTGCTTGTCTCGCCCGACATGGCGGCGCCGTAGTAGAGCCCGTCGCCGATGAGCATCACCGCTCGTGCCGCAGCGGGATCGGTGACCTCGTCGGACAGTGCCTCGAACCAGCCCTGATGGATGCGGCGCAGCGCCTGCTGGGCGCGCGGGTTCGCGGTCTGGCTCAGGCGGGTCAGGGCGACGATGGCCCGGTCGAGCGGGGTGTCGGCGAAGACCGAGGTGCGGATGTAGTAGGTCGCCGGTCCTTCGGGAGCCGTGCGCATCAGTTCGGCGTCGTCGGCTGCGAGTGTCTCGAGGTGTTCGGCGAGAGCCTCGACGAGGGCGTCCTTGGACGGGAAGTGATAGAGCAGACCACCTTTGGACACGTTCGCCGCCGCGGCGACGGACTCGAGTGTCGCGGCGCGCTCGCCCTGCTCGAGCAGGATCGTCACGAAGGCGTCGAGAAGTTTGGCGCGGGCGGCAGGGGCAGGTGGCACGGCCCGATCGTACGACGTGGTTACTGTACCGTCCAGCTGGTACAGTAACGACGGTTCGATTCCTCTCTCGCGAAAGTTCGATATCCGTGGCGACATCTGTGCCTGTTTCGGAACCCACCGTGACGAAGGCGGCTCCTCGGGACTGGGTCGCGCTCGCGGTACTGATGCTTCCGGTGCTGCTCGTGTCGGTCGACAACACCGTCCTGGCCTTCGCGCTGCCCGGGATCTCCTCCGCGCTGCAGCCCACCGCTGCGCAACAGTTGTGGATCATCGACATCTACCCGCTGGTGCTCGCAGGTCTGCTGGTGGCGATGGGCAGCCTCGGCGACCGCATCGGGCGACGCCGCCTGTTGCTCATCGGCGCGACCGGATTCGCCGCCGTCTCGGTCGCTGCGGCCTACGCACCTTCCGCGGAACTGCTCGTGACCGCCCGCGGTGCACTCGGCTTCTTCGGGGCCATGCTCATGCCGTCCACGCTGTCGTTGCTGCGCAACATCTTTCTCGATGCCACCCAGCGCCGTCTCGCCATCGCGATCTGGGCCTCGTGTTTCGCGGCGGGCGCTGCACTCGGGCCGATCATGGGCGGATTCCTGCTCGAACATGCCTGGTGGGGCTCGGTCTTCCTGTTGGCCGTGCCGGTGCTGATCCCGCTGCTCGTGCTCGCGCCGATGTTCGTCCCCGAGTCGAAGGACCCGAATCCGGGCCGCATCGACATCGTGAGCATCGCGCTGTCACTGCTGACCCTTGCGCCGATCGTCTTCGCGATCAAGAAGATCGCCGACAGTGGCCTCGGTGCCGTCGCCGTCGTTCCGGCCGTGGTCGGTGTGGTCGCGCTCGTCGCGTTCGTGCGCCGGCAGTTGCAGCGCCCGAACCCCATGCTCGACGTCCGTCTGTTCCGCGTGCCCACCTTCTCCGGTGCCGTCGCGGTGAACCTGCTGTCCGTCGTCTCCCTCGTGGGCTTCCTGTTCTTCGTGTCCCAGCATCTGCAACTCGTGATCGGACAGAGCCCGATGGAGGCCGGACTGAGCCTGGTCCCGGGACTGGCGGTGATGGTCGTGGCCGGGATGTCGGTCGTCGCGCTCGTGCGGTGGGTGCAGCCGTCGTCGATCATCGTCTGCGCGCTCCTGCTCTCGGCGACCGGCTACGCGCTGGTGTTCCTGCTCGCCTCACCGTCGGCGCTCACCCCGATCATCGTGGCGTTCGCGGTCCTCGGCGCGGGTATCGGTGCGGCGGAGACGCTGTCGAACGACCTCATCGTGTCGAGTGTCCCGCCCGCGAAGGCCGGTGCCGCGTCGGCGGTGTCGGAGACGGCCTACGAGATGGGTGCCGTGCTCGGTACGGCGATCCTCGGGTCGGTGCTCTCCGCGTCCTACACTGCGCATCTCCTGCTCCCTGCCGGGCTGAGCACGGAACAGTCGGAGGTTGCTCGGGAGACGCTCGGCGGCGCCCACGCCGTGGCCGGGAACCTGCCCGCCGACCGGGCCGACGCGTTGCTCGCCGCAGCAGGATCGGCGTTCGACAGCGGCGTCACGATCACCTCCGGGATCGGGGTGGTCCTCATGATCGCCTCCGCCGGAATCGCGTGGCTCACGTTGCGCCCCCGCAGTGACGTAGCACCCCACACGGAATCCGACATCGTTTAAATTTGCAGGATGCGGAAACTGGTGTGGGCGCTCGTCGCCGTCGTGGTCGTGGCGCTGCTCGGCTTCTTCGTCGCCCCATGGGTATACGGGACGTTCATCGCCGAGGACGACGCGCCCGCCGCGTCCGTCTCGACCGAAGGTGCCGAAGCCGCGACCGGTGAGCTCGACGGGGAGTGGACCGTCGTCGAGGGTGCCGAACCCAACCGCACCGCCGCCGGCTACACGGTGCACGAGATCCTGCGCGGGGCCGACGTCACCGTGGTGGGCAGCACCGATCAGGTCTCCGGTTCGGCGACCATCACCGACGGCACCCTCGAGGCCGCCGAGGTCGTCGTGCAGGTCGAGGGCATCACCACCGACAGTGGCCAGCGCGACGGCCAGTTTCGCACTCGGGTGATGGACACCGCGGCGCACCCGACGGCGACGTTCGCCCTCACCGAGCCCGTGGATCTGACGTCCCTGCCCGACGACGGCAGCATCGGTTCCGTCACCGCGACCGGCACGCTCACCCTGCGCGGCGCCGAACGGCCCGTGACCGTCGACGTCGACGTCCTGCGCACGGGTGAGCGTCTCGTGGCGTCGGGGAGCATCCCCACCACCTGGACCGATTACGGCGTGGAGCCGCCGAACCTCGGATTCGTGACGGTCGACGGCGCGGGCAGCGTCGACTTCCTCGTCACGTTCGAGCAGAACTGACGTTCTCGGTCTCCTCCGCGTGGGTCTGTTTCGGCGCCCAGCCGGGCGGGCCGAAGGCGTAACCGAGCTTGTCGCGGAACGTCCCGGCCGTACGCCAGTCGCGGGCGATCGCCCGGTACTCGTGCGTCTGCAGGTCCCAGATGTTGTACGTGCCGACGGGCTTGGTGAGCCCGTAGGTGGGCCGGTGGTCCTCGGCCTTGAAGGTGCCGAACATCCGGTCCCAGATGATGAGGATGCCCGCGTAGTTGCGGTCGAGGTAGTCGGGATCGGAGCCGTGGTGCACCCGATGGTGCGAGGGCGTGTTGAACACGAATTCGATCGGGCGGGGGAGCGTGCCGACCCGCTCGGTGTGCACGAAGAACTGGTAGACGAGGCTGACGGAGAAGCCGACGAAAACCATCCACGGTGGGATGCCGATCAGGGGGAGCGGCAGCCACATGATGATCTCGCCGCTGTTGTTCCACTTCTGGCGCAGCGCGGTCGCGTAGTTGAAGTACTCGCTCGAGTGGTGCGCCTGGTGGGTCGCCCAGACCAGGCGGACGCGGTGCGCCATCCGGTGGTACCAGTACCAGAGGACGTCGATGCCGACGAGCAGGATCACCCACGTGTACCAGGCGTCGGCGGGCAGGTGCCAGGGTGCGACGTAGACCCACAGGGCCGAATATCCGACGAGGGCCAGCACCTTCCATGCGGCGCTCGTGACGATGGAGACCAGACCCATCGAGATGCTCGCGCGTGCGTCCCGCTTCTCGTAGCCGCCGCGCGGGGGGCGGGTGCGTCCGTCGGGGCCCGGCTCGACGTGTTCGAGGGTGCGGGCCGCGATCCATTCGAGGATCAGGAAGGTGAGGAAGGCGGGAATCGCCAGGGTCACCGGATCGTGGAGGGGGTCGAGCAGCGACCCCCACGATTCCTGCAGGGTTTCCCACATCGCAACGACCTCCGATAGCTGTGAACAACCGTCCACATTACCGCTGGTGTGGCTTGCATCACCAGGGCCCTCGAATCGGGACCCGGGTGGCGACTCGCGTCCTCACGATTCCGGGTGGTTCGGTATTGCTGGTAGGAATTGACCCGTCCCGTCGAGACGGGCCGGCCGACGACATCAGGCAGCGCGAGAGGCATGGCATGCACATCACCGCGAGGGTCGACTACGCCGTGCGGACCCTGCTCGAACTCGCGGCGATCGAGGACGGTCGCCTGACGAAGGCGGAGACCCTCGCGACGGCGCAGACCATCCCGCACAAGTTCCTCGAGGCCGTTCTCGCCGACCTGCGTCGCGGTGGGTTGGTGAACAGCCGGCGGGGACCGGAGGGCGGTTACTGGCTCGCGCGACCCGCGGCCGAGATCTCCATTGCCGACATCATCCGCACGGTCGAGGGCCCGCTGGCGTCGGTGCGTGGCGAGCGGCCCGAGGACGTCGTCTACAGCGGGGCGGCCGAACGGCTGCAGGACGTGTGGATCGCGGTGCGTGTGAACCTGCGCGCCGTGCTCGAAGAGGTATCGCTCGCGGATGTCGTCACGGGAGACCTCCCCGGTTTCGTGGAGGATCTTACGAAGGATCCGGGCGCCTGGGAGCGTCGCCGGGTGTGAAGCCCGCGATAGGCCGGGAACGCCTGTGGGCGATGTCATAAATTTGCATGACTCTGCAAACTTACAGAACTCTGCAAAATCAGTAACCTGGATGGAGTGACCATCACTCCCGGCCTGCGCGACCGCAAGAAGGCGGCCACTCGTGCGGCTCTCGCGACCGCCGCGGCCGAACTCGCTCGTGAACACGGTCTGGCCGCCGTGACGGCCGATGCGATCGCAGCGCGCGCGGGTGTCTCGACCCGCACCTTCCACAACTACTTCGCGAGCAAGGAAGACGCCGTCCTCGCGTATCTCGAGACTCGGGTCGAGGAGTGGATCGACCTGCTGCGCGATCGTCCCGCCGACGAGGACATCATGGATTCGCTGCTCACGGTGGCCCTGGACGTCGTGCAGAACCCCGACTGGCCGTTCGGCGAGATCGTCGCGTGCATCACCCTGCTCGAGGAGAGCAACGTGCTGTTGTCCCGGCAGATCGAGGTCGAGCGGCGTTCGTCGCAGTTGCTCGTCGAGATCATCGCCGAACGCACCGGCACCGACCCCGATGCCGACCTGTACCCCTCGCTGCTGAACTACGCCGCCATGGGCGCCGTGCGCGCGGCCATGGAGACACACGCGACCGGGACGACGGACCGGTCGGTCGAAGAGCTCATCCGCGAGGCGTTCGACCAGCTCCGACGCGGATTCTCCTGATTCCGGACCTCTGTCCGTTCCGACCATCCGACCCCACCAGGATCTTCCGACATAGAAAGGGTGCCCCGTGGCGACCTACCTGTACCGGCTGGGCAAGTTCGCCCACCGACGGAAGGGCGCAGTGCTGTCCTTCTGGATCGCGCTGCTCGTGCTCTTCGGGGTAGGTGCAGCAACCCTGTCCGGGCCCACCACGGACGCGTTCACGCTTCCGGGCACCCCCGCGCAGAAGACCCAGGACCTCATGGCGGAGCGGTTCCCGTCGACCGAAGATCCGATGAACGGGCTCAGCGCGCGTTACGTCTTCGCCGCGCCCGACGGGCAGACGCTCGACGACCCCGAGAACCTGGCCGCCGTCGACGAGGTCCTCGCCGCGGTCCGCGGCATCGACCGCGTCTCGCCGCCCGCCAAGGTCGACCCCGCCACCGCCTCGCCGGAGGAACAGGCCGGCGCGCTGGTCAACCCGGTCCTCGCCGACGCCGGTCTCGTCGAGCAGATGAAGGCCGTCGCCGCGCAGCAGGGCACCTCCGAAGAGGCTGCGCTGTCCGACGCCCAGGCCCTGTCGCCGCTGAGCGCCGACCGCACCGTCGGCTTCGTCACCGTCCCGTTCGAGGGCGAGATCACCGACGTCGACCAGGCCCTGCGCGACCAGATCTTCGACGCCGCCGAGATCGGCCGTGACGCCGGCCTGACCGTCGAGGTCAGCGGTACGGCTGCCGCCGAGATGGGCATGCCCGGTGGCACCGCCGAACTCATCGGCATCGGCATCGCCGCGATCGTGCTCACCCTGACCTTCGGCTCGCTCGTCGCCGCCGGACTTCCGCTGGTCACCGCACTCGTCGGCGTCGGCATCGGCAGCCTCGGCATCACCATCGCCTCCGGCTTCGCCGACCTCAGCTCGATGACCCCGACGCTGGCGGTCATGATCGGTCTGGCCGTGGCGATCGACTACTCGCTGTTCATCGTCTCGCGCTTCCGGCACGAACTCACCATCACCTCTGATCGCACCGAGGCCGCCGGCCGTGCCGTGGGCACCGCCGGTTCCGCGGTCGTCTTCGCCGGCCTGACGGTCATCATCGCCCTCATGGCGCTGAGCGTCGTCGGCATCCCGTTCCTGTCGGTCATGGGTTACGCTGCCGCGTTCACGGTGCTCATGGCCGTGCTCATCGCCGTGTCGCTGCTGCCCGCCGTGCTCGGACTGTTCGGGGAGAAGGCCTTCGCCGGCCGCATCCCGTTCCTGAACAAGCGCGGTTCCGACGACGACACCCCCAAGGCGGGCGCCAAGTTCGTCGGCCTGATCACGCGACGCCCGGCCATCCCGCTCATCGCCGGTGTGGTCCTCCTCGGTGCGCTCGCGCTGCCCGCCACCGGACTGAACCTCGCCCTGCCGTCGGAGGCCACCGCCGACCCGGCGACCAGCGCCCGCAAGGCCTACGACCTGGTCGACGAGGGATTCGGTCCCGGACGCAACGGCCCGCTGGTCGTCGTCGTCGACACCCAGAACGCCGACGTGGAGGCCCCAGTCGCGTTCGGTGCCGTCGTCGGCAAGCTGTACGAGAACGACGAGGTCGTCAACGCCCAGATCGTCGCGGTGAACGAGGCGGGAGACACCGCCCAGATCCTCGTCACTCCGCGCAGCGGCCCGACCGATCCCGCGACGATGGACCTCGTCCAGAGCATCCGCGACGGCGAGACCGAGCTGAACGAGGAGTTCGGCCTGTCCTACGGCGTGACCGGCCAGACCGCGCTCGAGGGCGACGTCTCCGACAGCCTCCAGAGCGCACTGGCTCCGTACCTCGCGGTCGTCGTCGGCCTCGCCTTCATCCTGCTGATGCTGGTGTTCCGCTCGATCCTGGTGCCGCTCACCGCAACCCTCGGCTTCCTGCTCAGCGTCCTGGCGACCTTCGGTGCCACCGTCGCGGTCTTCCAGGAGGGCTGGGGCGGCCTGATCGCCAACCCGCAGCCCATCGTGAGCTTCATGCCGATCATCCTCATCGGCGTCGTCTTCGGTCTTGCGATGGACTACCAAGTGTTCCTGGTGACGCGTATGCGTGAGGACTACGTCCACGGCGCGAGCGCACTCGAGGCCGTCCGCAGCGGCTTCGCACACGGCGCGCGCGTGGTGAGCGCAGCGGCGATCATCATGATCTCGGTGTTCGCGGCGTTCATCGCCGAACCGGACTCGCTGATCAAGTCGATCGGTTTCGCACTCGCCGCGGCGGTCTTCTTCGACGCCTTCATCGTCCGCATGGTCATCATCCCGTCGGTGATGGCGCTACTCGGCGACAAGGCGTGGTGGCTGCCGAAGTGGCTCGACCGGATCCTTCCGAACGTCGACGTCGAGGGCGAGAAGCTCACCCGCGAGCTCGGTGCCACCGAGCCCGCACCGGAATCCGCACGCGTGTGNCGGGCGGCCACGTACCCGACGCGGTGCGTGGCCGCCCGGATGGATCGTGAAGATTGCTGCAGGGAGTCGCAGGTAGCGTAATGCCCATGTTGCTACGGCTGTTGCGCCGCTTCATGGCGCCCTATCGGGGTGCCCTCGCGGGGGTCGTACTCCTGCAGCTGGTCGCGACCGGGGGCATGTTGCTGCTCCCGAGTCTCAACGCCGACATCATCGACAACGGCGTGGCGACCGGGGACATCGATTACATCGTCCGGACCGGTCTGCTGATGCTCGTCATCAGCGCCGTCGAGGTCGGCGCCGCGACCGGTGCCGTCTACTTCGCGGCGCGCGCCGCGATGGGCTTCGGCCGCGACGTGCGGCTCGCGCTCGTCCGGAATGTGGGGCGGTTCTCGGCGCGCGAGTTCGGGACGTTCGGTGCCCCGTCGCTGATCACCCGCAACACCAACGACGTGCAGCAGGTTCAGATGCTCGTGCTGATGACCTGCACCATCGTCGTGACCTCCCCGATCATGGGGATCGGTGGCGTCATCATGGCGATCCGCCAGGACCCCGGCACCTCGCTCGTGCTGGTCGTCGCCGTCCCGGTGCTGATCTTCACCATGGCCGCGCTCATCGCGCTCATGCTGCCCGGCTTCCGGGTCATGCAGAAGCGCATCGACTCTGTGAATCGGGTGTTGCGCGAGCAGATCACCGGCATCCGCGTGATCAGGGCATTCGTGCGCGACGAAACCGAGAAGGCCCGCTTCGACGGCGCCAACGACGACCTCACCGCCACCGCCTTGCGCGTCGGCCGTGTGAACTCCGTGCTGTACCCGGCGGTGCTGCTGATCTCGAATGTGAGCACCGTCGGCGTCCTGTGGGTGGGCGCCCACCGTATCGACTCCGGTGCGATGCAGGTCGGCTCCATCACCGCGATGATCACCTACATAGCCCAGATCCTCATGGCCGTGCTCATGACGTCGTTCGTCGCGATCATGGCTCCGCGCGCCGCGGTCTGCGCCGAGCGCATCCTCGACGTGCTCGACACCGAACCGACGGTGTCTTCGCCCGCCGAACCGGTCCGCGAACTCCCGACCCGCGTCACCCTCGAACTCCGCAATGCCGGTTTCTCGTATCCCGGTGCCGACGCTCCCGTGCTCAGCGGGGTGTCGTTCCGCGCCGACCCCGGTTCCACCACCGCGATCATAGGCGGCACCGGATCGGGCAAGAGCACCATGATGCGCCTCGTGCCGCGGCTCATCGACGTCACCGCCGGGCAGGTGCTCGTCGCGGGTGTCGACGTCCGGGCGCTCGACACCGACGTGCTGCGCTCGCGCATCGCCGTCGTGCCGCAAAAGGCCTACCTGTTCTCCGGCACCATCGCCGACAACCTCCGGTACGGACGCGCCGACGCCACCGACGACGAACTGTGGCACGCCCTCGAGGTCGCGCAGGCCGCCGACTTCGTCCACAAGACCGAGGACGGACTGAACACGGTCCTCTCCCAGGGCGGCACCACGGTCTCCGGCGGGCAGCGGCAGCGCCTCGCGATCGCTCGCGCCCTCGTCCGCCGGCCCGCCATCTACCTGTTCGACGACGCCTTCTCCGCACTCGACCCGGCGACCGACGCCCGCCTGCGCGCGGCGCTCGAACCCGAGACGCGCGACGCGTGCGTGCTCATCGTCGCGCAGCGGGTCTCCACCGTGCAGGACGCCGACCGCATCGTCGTCCTCGACAACGGCGTCATGGTCGATTCCGGGACGCATCTCGGTCTGCTCGGCCGGTGCCGGACGTACTCGGAGATCGTCGAGTCGCAGAGGATGGCCACGATATGACGACTCCGGAAGCGGCGGCACCGTCGCGTCTGCGCACCGTCCGCCGGGTGCTCGGCCTGCTCCACCCGCACCGCTACGCCGTCTACTCGGTGCTGCTCTCCGCCTTCCTCGGCGTCGTGAGCATGTCGGTGGCGCCCTTCGTGCTCGGCCGCGGCACCGACGTCATCTTCGACGGGGTGGTGGGCATGCAGTTCCCCGCCGGACAGACCAAGGAAGAAGCCGTCGCCGGTCTGCGCGCCGAGGGCCGCGACCAGTTCGC
Organism: Rhodococcus sp. Chr-9; assembly: GCF_000801125.1. NCBI lineage: Bacteria > Bacillati > Actinomycetota > Actinomycetes > Mycobacteriales > Nocardiaceae > Rhodococcus > Rhodococcus sp. Chr-9. The sequence continues at coordinate 181,242 of NZ_JTIZ01000118.1, read as the reverse complement.
CGACATGGTCTCGGGGATGGACGTGGTGCCCGGACTCGGCATCGACTTCTCGGCCCTCGGCCGGATCCTCGTCATCGTCCTGGCGCTGTACCTGCTCTCGTCCGGTCTGATCTGGGTCGCCGCCTACGGCCTCAACGAGATCGTGCAGCGCGTCGTGCGCGACATGCGGTCGCGGATCGAACGCAAGATCCACCGGTTGCCGCTGCGGTACTTCGACACGCATTCGCGCGGCGACCTGCTCAGCCGCGTCACCAACGACATCGACAACGTCGCGGCGGGCATGCAGGAGTCCATCTCCCAGCTCGTCCTCGCGGTGCTGACGCTGCTCGGTCTCGTGGTGATGATGCTGTTCATCTCGCCGATGCTCGCGCTCGTCGCGATCCTGACCGTCCCGGCGTCGGTCGTGGCGACGGCAGTGATCGCGCGTCGCTCGCGCAAGCACTTCCTCGCGCAGTGGGAGACGACCGGCAAGCTCAACGGGCAGATCGAGGAAGCCTTCACCGGGCACGAGCTCATCACCGCCTACAGCCGGACCGCGGAGGTGCAGCGACGCTTCACCGACACCAACGAGTCGCTGTACCAGGCCTCCTACCGCGCGCAGTTCGTGTCCGGACTGGTGATGCCGTTCGTGACCTTCCTCGGCAACGTCGGCTATGTCGTCATCGCCGTGCTCGGTGGTCTGCGGATCGCGTCGGGCACCGCGACGCTCGGTGAGATCCAGGCGATGATCCAGTACTCGCGTCAGCTCGTGCAGCCGCTCGCGCAGATCGGCGCGATGGTCAACCTCCTGCAGTCGGCGTCGGCGTCGGCCGAGCGGGTGTTCGCGGTGCTCGACGAACCGGAGGAGGAACCGGAGGTCGCGGCGCCGACGATGCCGTGGAGCCGGCACGGACTCGTCGAGTTCGAGAACGTCGCCTTCTCGTACACCCCCGATCGGCCGCTCATCGAGAACCTGTCGTTGCGGGCCGAACCGGGTCAGATGATCGCGATCGTCGGACCCACGGGCGCCGGCAAGACCACCCTCATCAACCTGATCCTGCGCTTCTACGAGGTCGACGCGGGCCGGATCCTCGTCGACGGCGTGGACATCCGTTCGATGTCCCGCGACGAACTGCGCTCGCGCATCGGCATCGTTCTGCAGGACACCTGGCTGTTCGGCGGCACCATCCGCGAGAACATCGCCTACGGCAATCCGTACGCCACCGAGAACCAGATCATGTCCGCGGCCAGGATGAGTTACGTCGACCGTTTCGTGCGGGCCCTGCCCGACGGCTACGACACGATCATCGACGAGGAGAACGACGGCAACCTCAGCGCCGGTGAGCGTCAGCTCATCACGATCGCGCGGGCGTTCGTGTCCAAGCCGTCGATCCTCATCCTCGACGAGGCGACGAGCTCGGTCGACACCCGCACCGAACTGCTCGTCCAGCAGGCCACCGCGCGATTGCGCGACGACCGCACCAGCTTCGTCATCGCTCACCGCCTGTCGACCATCCGGAACGCCGACCGCATCGTGGTGATGGAGGACGGACGGATCGTCGAACAGGGCACCCACGAGGGGCTGCTCGAGGCGGCCGGTGCGTACGCGAGGCTGTACGACGCGCAGTTCAAGGCACTCGTGGAGTGAACGCGGGAGACTTCGGCGCGGCCTGATACAAAACATTCCGTCCTCGCGGGCGGGACGGGACACTTCTGGCCATGACGGAGGTGCGGACAACAGCGGTACGGTCACCTCTCGATCTCCTGCGCTCTGCGCGACCGGGGGTCTCCGTGCGATCTGGACGACCGGGGGTCTTCCGGGTCGACGAGACCACACCGGCGGGGCGGATCATGCAGCATCTGCGACGTGGGGGACCGGCGACGCGCACGATGCTCGCCGATTTCACGGGCCTGTCGGCGTCGACGGTCAACCGGGCGGTGACGTCGTTGCTCGAGCACGGGTTGCTGCGCGACCGCCCCGATCTCGCTCCGCGGGGACGGGTGGGACGGCCGCACGTGCCGGTGGAGGTGGACACCGAACGGGGTTTCCTCGCCGGTATCCATCTGGGGGAGCGGGAGACCCGGGTGGTTTCCGGCGACCTGCTCGGACGGGAACTGCACCGGACGACCTTCGCGACACCGGCGTCGGTGTTCGACGTCTTCGCCGCGATCGGTGCGGCGCTGCGGGTGCACGAGTCCCACCAGCGAGGCAGGCAGCCGCTGTGGGCAGGGCTCGCGGTGGGTGGTCTGTACGACGAGCACCGAGGGGCGCTCGACCACCCGCGACTGGGCTGGTGCGAAGCGCCCGTGGACGTGTTGTTCCGGGCGATCGTGCCCACGCCGTACACGGTCGTTCCGTACGTGGAGGCGGTCGCGGAGGTCGAATACCGCCGGTGCGAGAGCGCCTTCCGGCGACGACCCGAGAGCTGGCTGTATCTGTGTGCGGAGGAATCGATCTCGATGGCGTGGCTCGTGGACGGCCTCGCACGGTCCTCGGCCGACGACATCGAATCGTTCTGTGCTGTACTCGAACCGGGGAGTGCCGATGGCACCGACCCGTCGCCGAACCAGGCGGTGCTCCTCGGCCGTGCGGTCGCGCTGGTGCGCGACGTCGTCAATCCCGACGCGGTGACCGTCGGTGGTGAGCTGTTCACCCGACATGGACGGGAGCGCGAGGACGTGTCCGACGGTTACCGGCAGCAGTCGTCGTACAACGATGTGCCACTGCGGTTCTCGGAAGCCGATGACGATCTGCGGTCGGCGGCGGCGCTCGGTGCGGCGTCGCGGGTGATGTATGTCGACCCGATCGGCGCGATGCAGGCGCGGTGAGACGACAAGGTCTGGCGCATGCCGCTGATCGAGGTAGGGCGTCAGGCCGCTCCCGTTTCGGAAGGTCGGATTCCGGGAGGTCAGTGCAGCACTTCGCGCGCGGTGCGACGGACCGCATCGGTCAGCGCGTCGAGCACGGGGGAGTCCAGCCGCCACCGCTGCCAGTACAGCGGCACGGCGATCGGGTCGTCCGGGGCCATGCTCACGAGATCGGTCGTGTCGGCGACCATCGCGTCGGGGAGCATGGCCCAGCCCAACCCCAGCCGCGCGGCCTCGACGAATTCGAGGGCGCCCGGAACGTAGTTGCGCGGCGGATTCAGCCGCCGCCGGGTCCGCTTGCGGACGAAGCGATCCTGCATGTCGTCCTTGCGGTCGAAGGTGAGCATCGGGGCCTCCCGCAGTTCGGTGGGGGTCATGCCCTCGGGGAACCAGCGTTCGGCGAAGTCCACGCTCGCCATCGCGTGATAGCGCATGGCGCCGAGCTTCTCGGACGTGCAGCCCTGCACGGGTTCGGGGACGGAGGTGACCGCTGCCATGGCGGTTCCGTCGCGCAACAGATCCGTGGAGTGGAACTCGTCCTCGCGGTGCAGTTCGAACAGGGCTCGGTAGCGCACGGGCATCCGGGCCAGGGCGCGCAGCATCCAGGTGGACATCGAGTCGGCGTTGACGACGAGCGGGATCGTGGCGTAACTCCCGGTGTCGGCGCCGAGACCGAGTTCCTCGGAGGCGTCCTGCTCCAGCCGCGCGACCTGCCGGGCGAGCCGCATCACCACTTCGCCGGCCGCGGTCGCGCTGACGGGCCGGGTCCGTCGCAGCAGTACCTGACCGACGTGTTGTTCGAGCGACTTGATGCGTTGGCTCACCGCGGACGGTGTGACGCGAAGAACAGCCGCCGCACCCTCGAAAGTGCCCTCGTCCAATACCGTGGCAAAAGTGCGAAGTTGAGCGAAGTCGAGATCCACATTAAGAAACTCTAATGCAGGTACAGCAAAATCAACTGTTCTTATCTCGACAGGATTCCTAGCGTCGATGCCATGTCACTCGTCGTCGCCGGATTCGTCACAGGTCTGTCCCTCATCGCCGCCATCGGTGCGCAGAATGCCTTCGTCCTGCGCATGGCGATCGCGCGACGATTCGTGCTGCCTGTGATCGCGATCTGCGTGATCTCCGACGCCGTGCTCATCACCGCGGGCATCGCCGGGATCGCGACGATCCTCGACCGCGCTCCCGGCGCGATCGACGTGATCCGTTGGGCGGGTGCCGCTTTCCTCATCTGCTACGGACTCTTCGCGGCACGTCGCGCGCTGAAGCCGTCGGCACTGTCCGCTGCCCCGGGCGGTGCCGTCACCATCGGCGCGGCTCTGCTGACCTGTCTGGCGCTGACCTGGCTCAACCCGCACACCTATCTCGACACCGTGCTCATGCTCGGTTCGGTGGCCAACCACTACGGCAACCCCGGCCGGTGGTGGTTCGGTGCCGGGGCGATCACCGCGAGCGTCGTGTGGTTCGCCGCCCTCGGGTACGGGGCCCGCTATCTGCGCGCCTGGTTCGCCAAGCCGTCCTCGTGGCGCATCCTCGACGGTGGCGTCGCGGTCCTGATGCTCGGCCTCGGTGCCGGACTCGTCGCCTCGTCCTGATCACTCATCTGCGTCCCGTGGGGGCGCGGTCGGGCTCGAGATGGCTGAACACCACGACACCGGGCAGCGCCTCGGCGAGATCGGCCTCGATGCGGTCGAGCAGGTCGTGCCCGGCCCGCACCGTCCAGTCGCCCGGCACCCGCACGACGAGGTAGACGAAGCGCTGACGTCCCGACTCGCGGGTGCGCGGCGGCAGGATCGTCACCACCCCCGGTTCCCGATAGCGGTCGAGGACGGCGTTCACCGCCGTCACGTCCTCCGGGGGAAGAACCGCGTCGAGCATGCCGACGACCGCCTGCCGCACGAGGCCGAAACCGATCCGCAGGATGTTCAGGGCGACGAGGATCGCCACGATCGGGTCGAGCACGTCCCACCCGGACAGCGCGACCAGCGCGACGCCGACGAGCACGCCCGCCGACGTCCACACGTCCGTCAGCAGGTGTTTCCCGTCGGCGACCAGCGTGATCGACCGGTGTGCCCGACCCTGCCGGATGAGCAGCAGACCGACCACGAGATTGAGCGCCGACGATCCGGCCGACAGGAGGAGACCGAGTCCGACCTCGGTCACCGGCTGCGGTGAGATCAGGCGCTCGACCGAGGTCCACAGGATCACCGTCGCGGCGGCGAAGACCATGGTGCCCTCGACCGCGGCGGAGAGGTACTCGGCCTTCCCGTGCCCGAAATCGTGGTTCGCATCGGCCGGCTTCGCGGCGAGACGTAGCGCCGCGAGACCGACGAGCGCCGCGACGAGGTTGACCCCGGATTCGAGTGCGTCCGACAACAGACCCACGGATCCGGTGATCCACGCCGCCGATGCCTTCAGCAGCATCGTCGCGAGCGCGGTCGCCACCGACAGCAGCATGAACCGCATCAACAGGCGGTGCTGCTGCGCAGAGGGCACCACCGGTCAGCGCTTGACGAGCGTGAGTTGCATCCCGGTGAGGTCGGTGGCCGTCAGCGCGACGTAGTCGTACTTCGGGGTGGGAACCCACGGCGACAGTCCGAGGGCGTCGATCCGCGCCGCGTCGTCGAAGCTCCGCAGGATCCGGGCGTGTCCGTGCAGCACGACGCTCCATGCGGAGTCCTCGCGGATCTCGTCCACCTCGAAGGCCACCTCCGGGTGCACCGCCAGTTCGGAGAGCTTGCTGCCCTCACCGCTGCGGAAGTACACCGTGCGATCGTCGGTGACGTAGTTGACGGGATAGATCTCCGGTCGTCCGCCGACGACGGTGACGAGGCGGCCCACCTTGCCCGTCGCGAGCAGGTCCCAGCACTGGTCCTCGTCGAGGGGGACGACAGGATCGTCGGTGTTCGGGTTGTCGCGCATCGCGTTCACTCCTCCGGTTCCGCTGCCGTATCCAGCACATCACGAACCGGCTTCCGGCGCAGTGGAACGCTCCGCCGGTTACGGTGAAACCGGCCGTCAGGACCGTGTTCGCCCGATCCGCCGAGAGCAGCCCGAACGAGGAGTGCCGATGTCCGCACAGGCTCCCGCGACCACCTCGAGTTGGCACACCCGCGCCGCGACCGACGTCGCCGAGGCGTTCGAGGTCGATCCGCAACGAGGACTGAGCGCGGACGAGGTCGAACGACGCCGCGGCGAGTACGGCCCGAACCTGCTCGACGAGGCGAAGAAGGTGCCGACCTGGCGACGCGTGCTGTCGCTGCTGGCCGACAGGATGACCCTCGTTCTGGTCGTCGCGGCGGTGGTCAGCGCCACCGTCTCCCGTGAGTGGGAGACCCCCGTCGTCATCTTCGCGGTGATCGCGCTCAACACCGTGCTGAACTACGTGCAGGAATCCCGGGCCGAGAGCAGCCTCGCTGCGTTGAAGAAGATGTCGGTGTCCACCAGCCGGGTGCTGCGCGACGGTCGCGGGACGGAGGTGCCGCGCGCCGAACTCGTCCCCGGAGACGTGGTGCTCCTCGAGGCCGGCGACACCGTCCCGGCCGACGGCCGACTCGTCACCGCCGTCCGGCTGCAGGTCGCCGAGGCCGCCCTCACCGGCGAATCCCAGCCCGTCGACAAACAGGTCGACGTCGTCGACGATCCCGACGCACCGCTCGGCGACCGCACCGACATGCTGTTCATGAACACCGAGGTCACACGCGGACGTGCCGCGATGATCGTCACCGGAACGGGCATGCGCACCGAGATGGGAGCCATCGCAACCCTTCTCGGATCGGCAGGTGTCGAACAGACGCCGCTGCAACGACGCATCGGCCAGCTCGCCCAGGCCCTGACGATCATCGCGATCGTGACGGTGGCGCTGGTGTTCGTCCTCGGACTGCTGCGGGGGCAGACCTGGTCGGATCTCCTCGTCACCGCGGTGTCGCTGGCGGTCGCGACGATCCCCGAAGGGCTCACGGCCGTCGTCGCCTTCACCCTGGCGATGGGAGCCTCACGCCTCGCGGCCCGCGGCGCGATCGTCAAACGACTCGCCGCGGTCGAGACACTCGGCAGCACCACCCACATCTGCACCGACAAGACCGGCACCCTCACCCTCAACGAGATGACGGTGCAGCGACTGCTCGTCGCGGGTCGTGCCTTCCGCGTCACCGGCACCGGGTACGGAACCGACGGCAAGATCCTTGTCGGCGACGGCCTGCCCGCACCGGACTTCACGGACGCACTGCTCGGGATGGGACTGTGCAACGACGCGACCGTGCGCAACGGAATACTGGTCGGCGATCCCACCGAGGGCGCCCTCGTGGTGCTCGCCGAGAAGGGCGGCATCGACGTCGAGGGTGCGCGGGCCGCGCTGAACCGCATCGCGGAGGTGCCGTTCGACTCGGACTACAAGTACATGGCCACCTTCCACACCCTGCCGAACGGCGGATACCGCTGTTTCGTGAAAGGTGCACCGGGTGTGCTCCTCGACCGTGCCACCTCGATCGCCGGTCCCGACGGTCCGATTCCACTCGACGACGACGGTCGCGCGAGGATCCACCGGGCCGTGGAGGCGCTCGCGTCGGAAGGTCTGCGAACTCTCATGATCGCCGGGCGCGACCTCGACGCCGTTCCCCGCGGCGACACCGATGCCCTGCAGGAGAAGGTGGCCGACCTGACGATCCACGCGATCGTCGGCATCGTCGACCCGCCGCGGACCGAAGCCGAGGATGCGATCGCCGTCGCCCACGAGGCGGGCATCTCGGTGCACATGATCACCGGCGACCATCTGGTGACGGCCTCCGCGATCGCCGAGGAACTCGGAATCCGCGGGTCGGCTGCCTCCGGTGCGGATCTCGACAAACTCACCGACGACGAATTGCGCCGGAGGGCAAAGGAATTCGGTGTCCTCGCCCGCGTGGCGCCCCAACACAAGATCAGGTTCGTCGAAGCGCTGCAGGCCGACGGGCAGATCGTCGCGATGACGGGCGACGGCGTCAACGACGCTCCCGCGCTCGAACAATCCGACATCGGTGTGGCCATGGGCATCACGGGAACCGACGTCTCCAAGGGCGCCGCGGACATGATCCTCACCGACGACAACTTCGCGACCATCGTCGCCGCCGTGGCCGAGGGACGCGGAATCTACGACAACATCATCAAATTCGTGAAGTTCCAGCTCACCACGGCGTGGGGCTTCGTCCTGATCTTCCTGACGGCCGGTGTGCTCGGCCTCGCGGGTGGCGCGCCCTTCAGCGCACTGCAGATCCTGTGGGTGAACATCATCATGGACGGACCGCCGGCGCTCGCGCTCGGTGTCGACCCGACCGCCCCCGACGCGATGCGGCGACGACCGCGGCCCGCGAACGAGGCGCTGCTCGAACGCTCCCGGGTCCAGCGCATCCTCGGCCTCGGCATCGTGATGACGGTGGGCACGATCGCGGTCCTGCACTTCGGGCCGGAACTGTTCCCCGACAGTGCATCCGACCCGTTGTTCGCCACCACTCTCGCGTTCACGACATTCGTCTTCTACCAGGTGTTCAACCTGTTCAACGTGCGCTCGGATCTCGGATCGGTGTTCTCGGCGCAGACGTTCACCAACCACACCATCTGGATCGCGATCGGCGCCGTCGTCGTCCTTCAGATCTGCGTCGTGCAACTCGGCGCCCTGCAGGGATTCATGGACACCACCTCGCTCACCTCCGAGCAGTGGCTGCTCGCGGTCGCCGTCGGCTCGTCCGTGCTGTGGGTGGACGAGATCGGCAAGTTCGTCGCCAGGAGGATCGAGGCGCGCAGGGCCGAGCGGGCGGATACGACCTTCCTCACCTGACGATCGGGAGATGGCGGAACTCACGTCGCCGCGGGGAGAAGTGTGAGGCCGGACTGCCCCAGAATGGAGGCTGCCCCCGCGTCGCTCCCCCAGCGCGCCCGCGTCCCGGCCCGTACGACCTCCGGCTCCGGGACCCTCGACAGATCGAAGGTTTCCTCACCGATGACCACCACGGCTTCCGGCCGCCCACTCGACGATCCTGCCCACACCGACTCCGGACATCCCGCGCGCACGCTCGTGATGTGGGCGCTCGCCCTCGGTGGGTTCGGGATCGGAACCACCGAGTTCGTCGCCATGGGGTTGCTCCCCGAGATCGCGACGAGCATCGGGGTCTCCGAACCCACCGCGGGCCACGTCGTCTCCGCCTACGCGGCCGGTGTCGTCGTCGGTGCCCCGCTCATCGCGACGATCGCCGCCCGCGTGCCGCGCAAGACACTGCTGGTCGCGCTGATGGTCGCGTTCACCCTCGGGAACGCCGCCACGGTGCTGGCCCCGAACTACGGTCTGCTCGTCGTCTCCCGCTTCGTCGCCGGCCTGCCGCACGGCGCGTACTTCGGGGTCGCCGCACTGGTCGCGGCGCACCTCGCCGGACCCGGTCGCCGCGCGCGGGCGGTGTCGCTGGTGATGATGGGGCTGTCGGTGGCGAACGTCGTCGGGGTGCCCGCTGCCTCGTGGCTCGGCATGGCGCTGGGCTGGCGCGCGGCGTTCGTGCTGGTCGCGGTGATCGGAGTGGCCACCATCGTCGCTCTCGCCGCCTGGGTGCCGACACTGTCGATACCGACGACCAGCGTGCGGGTCGAACTCGGGGCGTTGAAGAGCAGCACCGTCTGGCTCACGCTCGCCGTGGCCGTCATCGGCTTCGGTGGTGTGTTCGCGGTGTACACCTACATCAGCACCACGCTGACCGACGTCGCCGGAGTGTCGAGATCGCTGGTGCCGGTCGCGCTGATGCTCTTCGGCGTGGGCATGGTCGTCGGCAATGCCATCGGTGGTCGCGTCGCCGACCGCGGTGTGATCCCCGGCGTCTACGCGTCGATCACCTCGCTCGCGGTGCTGCTCGCGCTGTTCGTCGCCGCAGCCCACAACCCGTGGACCGCCTTCGTGATGGTCTTCGGCCTGGGTGTCGGATGCGCCGCGGTGGGCCCGGCCCTGCAGGTGCGGTTGATGGACGTCGCCGAGGACGCCCAGACGCTCGCGGCGTCGCTGCACCACGCCGCGTTCAACCTGGCCAACGCGTTCGGTGCGTGGATCGGCGGGGTCGTGATCGCGGCCGGGTTCGGCTACACCGCTCCCGCCGCGGTCGGTGTGCTGCTGGCGCTCGCCGGTGTCGCCGTGTTCGCGATCTCCGTCCGCCGCCGCGAGAAGGCCGCACCTTCCCGACGTGATTGGATACGGAAGTGACCGATTCCAGCATTCCGACCCCGCCCGATCCCTTCTTCACGGTCGGAGCGCGTCTCGACAACGGACTCGGCCGCACGGGCACGATCCACACCCCGCACGGAGACATCCGCACCCCGGCCTTCGTCCCGGTGGGCACGAAGGCGACCGTCAAGGCGGTGCTGCCCGAGATGATGGCCGAGCTCGGCTCGCAGGCGCTGCTCGCCAACGCCTACCACCTCTACCTGCAGCCCGGCTCCGACATCGTCGACGAGGCCGGCGGGCTCGGGAAGTTCATGAACTGGCCCGGTCCGACCTTCACCGACAGCGGCGGCTTCCAGGTCATGTCGCTCGGAGCCGGGTTCAAGAAGGTCATCGCGATGGAGTCCGTCGGTGTCCAGAACGACGACGTCATCGCCAAGGGCAAGGAGCGGCTCGCCCACGTCGACGACGACGGGGTGACCTTCAAATCGCACCTCGACGGGTCGCGGCACCGGTTCACCCCCGAGGTGTCGATGCGTATCCAGCACGAGCTCGGCGCCGACATCATGTTCGCCTTCGATGAGCTCACGACCCTCATGAACACCCGCGGCTACCAGGAACGCTCCCTCGAACGGACCCAGGCGTGGGCGGTGCGGTGCATCGCCGAGCACGAGAAGCTCACCGCCGAACGCGCTCGCCGCCCCTACCAGGCGTTGTTCGGCGTCGTGCAGGGCGCGCAGTACGAGGACCTGCGACGACAGGCCTGCCGGGGCCTCGAGTCCATCGTCGGCGAGACCGGCCGCGGATTCGACGGGTACGGCATCGGCGGTGCGCTCGAGAAGCACAATCTCGGCACGATCGTGCGGTGGTGCACCGAGGAGCTGCCCGAGCACAAGCCGCGACACCTGTTGGGCATCAGCGAACCCGACGACATCTTCGTCGCGGTCGAGCACGGCGTCGACACCTTCGACTGCGTCAATCCGTCGCGGGTCGCGCGCAACGCCGCGATCTACCACCCCGACGGCCGGTTCAACATCAACACCAGCCGTCACCGGCGCGACTTCACGCCGATCGACGAGAACTGCGACTGCTACACCTGCCGGAACTACACGCGCGCGTACATCCACCACCTGTTCAAGGCGAAGGAGATGCTCGCCTCGACGTTGTGCACGATCCACAACGAACGGTTCACGGTGCGCCTCGTCGACGACATCCGGGCGAACATGGAGAACGGCACGCTTGCCGAGTTCAAGGCCGAGACGCTCGGCCGGTTCTACGCGAGCCGGCGTCGGGCCTGAGTCGTCAGGGCGTGAGTCGTCAGGGGTAGGAGGGTTCGCGCTCCTTGACGTACGCGATCACGCGGTAGGTCACCGGGAGCACGACGATCTCGACCAGCGTCTTCCACAGGAACCCGACGATCACGAAGTTGACGAAGTCGGCCCAGGTCGTGATGCCGATGGCCCCTGCGGCGATCGAGCAGAAGATGAGGGTGTCGGCGAACTCGCCGACGACGGTCGACCCGATCAGCCGCGCCCACAGGTGCTTCTCCCGGGTGCGTTCCTTGATGCGGACGAGCACGTACGAGTTGAGCAACTGCCCGACCGCGTACCCGGCGAGCCCGGCGATCAGCATCCGGGGCACCACACCGAGGACGTTCTCGAAGGACTCCTGACCGGCGTAGAAGTCGGCCGGGGGCAGCTGCTGCGTGATCCAGAAGCACAGCGCGGACAGCGCGACCGCCCCGAAGCCGTAGAAGACGGCGCGGCGGGTGGCCGCGAAGCCGTACACCTCGCTGAGCACGTCGCCGAGGATGTAGGCGAGGGGGAACAGGAAGAACCCGCCGTCGGTGATGATCGGCAGGATCTGCAGCGGCCCGACGGTGAGTTCGGAGCCGGTGAAGAACGCGATGCCCTTCGTCGCGGAGATGTTGGAGATCATCAGCACCGCGGTGAACAGCACGACGATCCCCGTGTACGGGCTGCGTCCCACGCGCGCGAAGGCGGCGTGGTCGAAGAGGGCGGGGGAGGTGTTCGATCCGTGCTCGGTCACCCGGACATCCAAGCATCTCCGCGGGGTGATCACGAAGTTGCGGACCGTCTGTACGTGCGCGAACACCCCATATGCGACGAACGGGTCCCGTCCTGACGAGGACGGGACCCGGAGCGCACGGGAGATCAGGACTTACGTACCTGGGTGCCGCCGGCGAACTTGTCGTGGAAACCCTGCTTGTTGCCGTCCTGCTCGATGGTGACCGCGATACCGATGTATGCGGCGAGCGACAGCAGACCGGCGAGGAAGCCCAGCAGCGGGACGCCGGTGAGGATCTGCAGCGCGACGAAGGCGTTGCGTTTGGCGGCCTGCTCGAGGGTGGGGTTACCACCGGCAGGGCCGGCGACCGACAAGCCGAGGAGCTTCTTGCCGATCGTCGCGCCCCGAGCGGACTCCATGTACGTCCAGTAGCCGAAGGCGACGACACCGCTGACGACCGTCATGAAGAAGTCCACGAAACCGCTTCCACCGCTCGCGAGGATCATGATCGCGCTCAGGATCCCCATGGGGATACCAACGATGAGGCCGTCGATGATGCGGGCGCCGAGACGCGGGAGCAGTTCCCCCGGGGTGCCGGCACCGAAATTCGGATCCGGGCCGGGGAATCCCGGGCCGCCGAACCCACCGTCCTGCGGCGCCCCGTACGGGGGTGCACCGTACTGAGGAGCGCCGAACTGGGGCGCACCGAATTGGGGCGTTCCGTTCTGCGGGGTTCCGTACTGAGGAGCGCCGTACTGGGGGCCACCGTTCTGGGGCGCGCCGTACTGCGGGAACTGCTGGGTGTAATCGGGCGGGGTGGCGCCGTACGAGGGGGCGCCGGGATGACCGCCCGTCGCCCGAGGATCCTGCTGAGGGGGTGGATAGCCACCAGTGGTCACTTATGTCTCCCTTGTCGCGATCGGCATGGCAACGCGCCACGGTACAGCGTGCCGTGGCGCGTCGGTAGATATGCCTACGGATGCGACGGGAGGGTCCCGCCGGGGTTGTGTCAGGCCGCTACGGGACCACCCGTGGTGACCCGGTAGGCGTACGTGACGGCGATGATCGACACCGGCACGGTGACCAGCAGGCCGATCAGGCACAACAGGGCACCGAGGAGATTGATGCCGAGCAGTGCGAGGGCGAGCAACACCAGCGTTCCCGCATTCGATTTGACGGCATTGAAGCTCGACTTGATCGCGGTGACGGCATCCTGATTGCGATCGATGACGAACTGCATCGTCCACCACGCGAAGAACGCGAACACCAGGCCCGGGAGGATGCACAGCACGAGACCGATCGACGTGCCGATGCCCACGAGCAGACCTGCGAGGATGACCGCACCGATCGGGCCGATCTGGAGGAACGTCCCGAAAGCGGGGCGCTGCCCGTCGGTTTCGGCCAGCGCACCGCGCACGAAGGCGGCCTGGATCAGGTATCCGACGATCGCCGAGACGATGCTGCCGATGGCGCTCAGGAAGGTGAAGTCCGTCGCCTCACCGGTGAAGTCGAACCCGTTGAAGATGCCGCTGATCAGGCCCTGGATGACGAACGCAGCAAGCATGAAGACGATCCACACGCCGGCGTTACCGCTGAACTTCGACCAGCCGTAGGAGATCGCGTCGCCGACATTCAGCTGATTCGGAGGCGGACCACCGAAGCTCCCGGCGCCGTACGCACCCGGAGGGGGCGGGTAGTCACCACCCGACGGGGGAGGCGGATAGTTCCCCGGCGGCGGGTAGGACCCACCCGGCGGCGGGTAGTTGCCACCCGAGGGCGGGGGGTAGTTCCCCGGAGGGGGGTAGTTGCCGGGCGGCGGATAGTTCCCACCCGGCGGGGGAGTGCCACCGCCCGAGGGCGGCGGATAGCTTCCGGGTGGCGGATAACCACCCGGGTTCTTCGGATCCTGATTCGGGTCGTAACCACCGGTGGTCATGGCTGCCTCTCGTCTCCGGGATCGGACACTTCCGAGAGAGTACGGACATCACCTCGGGTCCGCATCCGCTATGTCCGCATCGTGTCCTATCGGATGCCTTCCTCCGACGGGGTGAACACCCACGGATCGCGGGGGAGTCTCACGGGATTCCAGCGGTCCAGCAACAGTTCCGGCGACACGGGCTCGCCGGGGTCGGCGAGTCGCAGCGACACGGCGATCGTGCCCAGCACGTCGGCGGCCGTGTGACCGAGCGCGAGCTGATCGGCCAGTGTCACCGCGCCGTCCCGTTTGGCCAGTCGCTTACCCTCCTTGCCGAGCGCGAGCGGCACGTGCGCGTAGACGGGTTCCGACAGTCCGAGAAGGTGTGCGAGACAGGCCTGCCGGGGCGCGGAAGTGAGCAGGTCGTCTCCGCGTACCACCTGATCGATGCCCTGGTCGGCGTCGTCCACCACCACTGCGAGGTTGTACGCGGGGGTTCCGTCGTTGCGGCGCAACACGAGATCGTCGACGATGCCCGTGAAATCTCCGTGCAGCAGGTCGTGGACGGTGAACCACTCCTCGGTCGCCCGCAACCGGATCGCGGGGGCGCGGCCGGAGGCCCGGCGCTCGGCCCGCTGCTCGTCGGTGAGGTTGCGGCAGGTGCCCGGATAGGCGCCCGCAGGGGCGTGGGGTGCGGAGGTGGCCTCGAGGATCTCGCGTCGGGTGCAGTAGCACTCGTAGGTCAGACCGGCCTGCTCGAGCCGCGCGATCGCCTCGTCGTACAGGCGCCGGCGGCGGGACTGGTGGACCACCCGGCCGTCCCAGTCGAGACCGATCGCCGCGAGATCCGCGAGCTGGCGTTGCTCCGCGCCGGGACGCACCCGGTCGAGATCCTCGACGCGGACCAGGAACCGACGGTTGGTCGACCGCGCGAACAACCACGCCAGGACGGCGGTGCGCAGATTGCCCAAGTGCAGGTCGCCGGAGGGACTCGGTGCGAAGCGACCCGCTCCTGCTTCGTCCTCGTCCGAAAGTGACACCCGTGCACTCTATCGAGCGACCCCCAGGAGTACCGCTCGCTGGGCGTGCACGACCTCCCGGATCGCCGCGACCGCGGCCGCGACCTCCGGCTGCCGCAGCGTCTCCGAGCGTGCGACGAGCCAGTAGGCCAGACGCGCCTCGACCTCGCCGGGCAGGACCCGGACGAGATCGGGGTGCCGATCGGCCATGAAGCACGGCAGCAGACCGAGTCCTCCGGCGGCGCGGGTCGCTTCGACGTGCACGAACACGTTCGTCGAGCTGATCGAATCCTGCATGTCGGGGGCGATGCGCCGCGCGACGTCGAGATCGTCGACCTGCAGCATCGAATCGATGAAGTACACGAGGGTGTGCTCACGCAGGTCGCGGACCGACGACGGGGAGCCGTGCGTGGCGAGATAATCGCGCGAGGCATACAGACCCAGGTTGTAGTCGGCGAGACGGTGCGCTTCGGCCCGATGCACCTGCGGGCGTCCCACGACCACCTCGATGTCCATGCCGGACCGCTGCTGTGAGGCGCGACGGGTGGTCGCGACGATCTCGACGGAGATACCTGGATGGCGTTGCCGCACGAGCGCGCCGGCCGGGGCGGCGATGTAGGCGCTGAAGCCGTCGGTGGCGGAGATACGCACGACGCCCTCGAGGCGGCGCTCACCCCGGGGGTTCCGCAGACTTCCGACCGCGGCCTCGATGCGTTCGGCGGCCTCGAGCGCCTCGCGACCGCGGTCGGTCAGTTCCCATCCCGCCGCCGACCGCGTGAGCACGCGACCGCCGAGGCTGCGCTCGAGCGCAGCGATCCGCCGGGAGATCGTGGTGTGGTTGACGCCCAGGTCGTCGGCGGCGCTGGTGAACCTGCCACTGCGCCCGACGGCGAGCAGGACGAGGAGGTCATCGGCCGAGGGCACGCTCATGTGTGCAGTTTTGCAGATCGCATCTGCGAATCGCGTCATTGTGGATGCAAATGTGCGTACCGATACTCGGCATATGTGTTTGGAAGTGTTCCCCGTCACACAGCGTCCCGGGAGGGTGCAGGCATGAGCGTCGAACAGGCACGAACGGATGGACCGGAGGGTTCACCGTCGGCATTGCGCAGGGTCGTCGGTGCGTCCATGGCGGGCACCGTCGTCGAGTGGTACGAGTTCTTCCTCTACGGCACCGCCGCGACCCTCGTCTTCGCCAAAGTCTTCTTCCCCGACGGCGGCAACGAACTCGACGCGATCATCGCGGCGTTCGTCACCTACGCTGTGGGCTTCGTCGCCCGGCCGCTCGGTGGGATCGTCTTCGGCCACTTCGGTGACCGGTTCGGACGCAAGCAGCTGCTGCAGACCAGCATCATCATGGTCGGCGTCGCGACCTTCCTGATGGGCTGCCTGCCGACCTTCGGTGCCATCGGGTACTGGGCGCCGGCACTGCTCGTGACGCTCCGGTTCATCCAGGGCTTCGCGGTCGGCGGCGAGTGGGGCGGCGCGGTACTGCTGGTCGCCGAACACAGCCCCAATCGCTCGCGCGGATTCTGGTCGTCGTGGCCGCAGGCCGGTGTGCCGATGGGCAATCTCCTCGCGACGATCGTCCTGCTCGTCCTCACCACCACGTTGCCCGAATCGGCCTTCCTGTCGTGGGGCTGGCGAGTCGCGTTCTGGCTCTCGGCCGTCATCGTGCTGATCGGCTACTACATCCGCACCAAGGTCACCGACGCCCCGATCTTCCTCGAGGCGCAGCAGGAGGCCGACAAGCTGAAGGAGACGTCGTTCAACGTCTTCGAGGTGCTCGAGCGCTACCCGCGCGGCGTGTTCACGGCCATGGGCCTGCGGTTCGCCGAGAACGTCATGTACTACCTCGTCGTCACCTTCTCGATCACCTATCTGAAGATCGTCGTCGGTGCCGACACCAGCCACATCCTGTGGTGGATGCTCGCCGCGCACGCCGTGCACTTCGTGATCATCCCGATGGTCGGACGACTGTCGGACACGCTGGGACGCCGTCCCGTCTACATGATCGGTGCCGTCACCGCCGGTGCCTGGGGCTTCCTCGCCTTCCCGATGATGGACACCGGCAACAGTGCGTGGATCATCTCGGCGATCGTCATCGGACTCGTCTTCCACTCGTTCATGTATGCGGGGCAGCCGGCGATCATGGCGGAGATGTTCCCGACCCGCATGCGCTACTCGGGCGTCTCCCTCGGCTACCAGGTCACCTCGATCGTCGCAGGGTCGCTCGCCCCGATCATCGCCGCGAGTCTGCTCAGCCGCTTCGAGTCGTCGGTCCCGATCTCCTTCTATCTGCTCGGCTCGTCGCTGATCACGATCGTCGCGGTGATCGTGGCCCGGGAGACGAAGGGCATCTCGCTGCGCGACATCGACGCCGCGGACGCGGAAACGGTCGCCCAGAAGAAGGCCGCCGAGAACGCCAGGATCTCGGCATGAGGGCCCGCACCGCACTCGTGACCGGTGGTGTCGGCGGGATCGGGGCGGCCTGCGCCCGCGCCCTCGCCCGGCAGGGAGTCCGCGTGACCGTCGCCGACGTCGACGAGGTCGCCGCGAAGACGCTCGCCCACGAGATCGGGGGAGAGGCGTGGGGTGTCGACCTGCTCGACACCGACGGCCTCGACGGTCTCCGCCTCGACGTCGACATCCTCGTCAACAACGCCGGCATCCAGGTGGTGCGGCCGGTGGAGGACTTCGCCCTCGCCGACTTCCGCCGCATCCAGACGCTCATGGTCGAGGCGCCCTTCCTGCTCGTGAAGGCCGCGCTGCCCGGCATGTACGAGCGGGGCTTCGGCCGGATCGTGAACATCTCGTCGGTCCATGGGCTGCGGGCGTCGGCGTTCAAGGCCGGGTACGTCACCGCCAAGCACGGCCTCGAGGGGTTCTCCAAGGTCGTCGCGCTCGAAGGCGGTCCCCGTGGCGTGACGAGCAACTGCGTCAATCCGGGTTACGTCCGCACCCCGCTGGTGGAGAAGCAGATCTCGGAACAGGCCCGCGCGCACGACATCCCGGAGGATCGCGTGCTCTCGGATGTGTTGCTCACCGATCAGGCGGTGACCCGGCTGGTCGAGCCGGAGGAGGTGGCCTCGCTCGTGTCGTGGCTGGCCTCCGACGAAGCCGGGATGGTCACCGGCGCGTCGTACACGATGGACGGCGGCTGGTCGGCCCACTGACAGGACGGTCCGACTGCAATCACCGACCCGCGTCCCGGATTCCGGGGCGCGGGTCAGTGCGCGTCGGCGCCGTCGAGGACGAGCTGGACCTGGGCGTGCAGAGCGTGGGTCAGATACTCGCGCGGGTAGAGCTCGGGGCTCGCCGCCGCGTCGAGTGCGAGCCCGTTCGCGGCCGAGAGCAGCAGAGCGGCCCGGGTCTCCGGGTCGGGTGTACCGGCGCGGATCAATACGCGCGCTATGCCCGTGCGGATCGTGAACAGGGTGGCGGTGCGGATGGCGCTCAGCGTGGGGGAGGTGACCGCCCGCACGGCGAACGCCGACATCACGTGCACCTCGCTGCCACGTTCCTCGTCGAGGGGGAGCAGCTGGCTGAGCGCGGAGAACAGGGTGCGCGCCGGATCGATGTCGGGATCGACGTTCGTCAGCCGGTTCAGCACCCGGTCCGAGAGCGTGCGGAACGAGTACGCGAGCATCTCGTCCTTGGTTGGGAAATGGTGCTGCACCGCCCCGATCGAGACCCCTGCCTCGTTGGCCACCTCCCGCACACTCGCCGCGTCGAGACCGTTGCGTGCGGCCACGTCGAGCAGGGCCGCAGCAAGCCTGGTGGGGCTGGTGGTGATGTAGGGGCGCGTGCGCATGGGGAGCACCGTAGCCGAGCTCTCCACCATACGAACGTACGGGGAGGTGGGAATCACACCCCGTCGGTGAGCTCGCGATCTGAGAGGAAACGGACCGACACCGTCAGCGCGGCTGCGAACGCCGCTGCGATCCACAGGGCGTGCAGCCCCAGCACCCGGTGGGCGAGCGCGCCGAGAACGGCGCCCGTCACCAGGCCGCCCCACAGGCCCAGATAGGGCAGCCAGCTCCAGCGCGGACCACCGAAGAACGCCGCCGCGATCCGCTGCCCGATCTTGACCAGCGCACCCGTCATGTAGGTCAGGGCGACGGTCGTCTCCCCGAGCCGCCGGAACACCGAGTTCTCCGTTCCCATGGCCAAGGTCATCGCGATCACGGCGACCGGCGTCCAGTCCACGAAGACGGCCGCGGCGGCGATCGTCAGCAACACGGTCACCGTCGCGAGGACGGCGGTCTTGCGGGTCCGCCGGTCTCGGTCGGTCAGTTCCGCTACCACGCTGCCGAGAATCACTCCGAGCACGAACAGCGCGAGCACACCGCCGATGAGGGTGACCGTCTGCCAAGCACCGTCGGCCGTGCCGACCGCGAAGCGCGTGGAGTTGCCGCTCATGAACGACACGAACACACCGCCCAGGGTGATGAACCCGAGGGCATCGATGAACCCTGCGAGAGAGGACAGCGCGATCGCGAGTCCCTGCAACTGCCTGCCGTAACCGACCACCAGACGATAGTAGGAACCGTTCCCTCCGGGATGCCGACCACGTCGGCTCCCGGATGCTTACGTGGTGTAACGACCGGGCGTCGTGGGCGCGATGGACAAGGGGAGCCGTCCGGCGCCGTCGTTCTCAGGAGTTCCCTCGATGTCCTTGCCCCGCTTGTCGTCCCGGCTGTCCCTGCTCGTCGTCGCGACGGTCGCGGGTCTGACCCTCACCGGTTGTGATTCGACCACCGAGGACACTTCCGTCGCTCCGGCGGCGACTTCCGAACAGTCCCCGGTGCCGAGCTCCGAAACCCCCACGACGACACCGTCCCCCACCACGACGCGCTCCACCTCGACGACCGCACCGAACCCGGCAGCGTCGGCGGATTCGTCGGAGGCCCTGGCCCGGCTGGCGACCCTGCCGATCAAGGGGCGCGCGCCCAAGACCGGGTACAGCCGCGACCTGTTCGGCCAGGCGTGGAGCGACGACGTGTCGGTGGAGTTCGGGGGCAACGGCTGCGACACCCGCAACGACATCCTGCGACGCGACCTCGTCGATATCGTCTACCGGCCCGGTACCCGCGACTGCGTCGTCGCGTCGGGAACCCTGAACGACTTGTACACCGGTACGACGATCGCGTTCACCCGCGGGCAGGACACCTCGACCGCGGTGCAGATCGACCACGTCGTCGCGTTGTCGGACGCGTGGCAGAAGGGCGCGCAGCAACTCGACGCGGGCACCCGGGCCGATTTCGCCAACGACCCGCGCAACCTCCAGGCCGTGGACGGGCCGACCAACCAGCAGAAGAGCGACGGCGACGCCGCCACCTGGCTGCCGCCGAACCGCGCGTACCGCTGCACGTATGTCGCGCGGCAGATCGAGGTCAAGGCGATCTACGGCCTGTGGGTGACGCAGGCCGAGCACGACGCGATGGCGCGGGTCCTCACCGAATGCGGAGGTGGGGCTCCCGCAGCTGCACCCGCGCCCACCACGACGACGCGCCAGGCGCCCGCACCTGCGCCGGCACCCTCGCCGGCTCCTGCACCTGCACCTGCGCTCGCACCCGCCGAGCCGGCCCCTGCTCCGGCGGAGGTGTATTACAAGAACTGCGCGGCGGCCCGGGCCGCGGGAGCCGCACCGCTGTATGTGGGAGAGCCCGGCTACCGGCCGAAGATGGACGGTGACGGGGACGGCGTCGCCTGCGAGTAGCACACTGCAGCGCCTGCGAGTAGCGCACCGCCGTGATCTCTCGGTCAGCTGAAGCGGTGGGTGAGATTGCGGCGCATGCGGTGCAGCTCGCGGAGCTGGGCGCCCAGCCGCTCGACCTCGGCGTCGAACCGGCGCGCCCGGTCCACGGCCCCCACCCGGTGTTCGGCGAGGGCCTTCTGTTCGGTCTTCTCGATGGCTGCGGACACCTCGTCGATCTCCCGGTCCAGCATCTCCACCCAGACCGAAGCCTGCTCGTGGTCGGCGTCGCCGCCGAGCGGGAAATTGTCGTCCGCGGTCACGAGACGCATCGTGCCCGAGATCGGCCCGGTACGCGAACAGGGGGACCGGAAAAGCAGAAACCCCGTGGGACGCTGTGCGCCCCACGGGGTTCCGTGGCGGAGGATAGGGGATTTGAACTGTTGATGGTGGCCCGGCAGGTGGGTCCATCCCGACACCCGAAGTACCGTTCTACCTGCTGTTTCTCATCTCTCTCATGCCCCAAATGAACATCCCGATGCATCCCGATGCAATAGGGCTATTGCATGGACTGTTGCATTGCTCACGAGAGCAGGCCGGCGAACCGATCGGACGCCCCCCGCTGCATAGTCGGTGTCACATGGGAGTAGGTGTCCATAGTCACCGAGATGTGCCGGTGCCCTAGCCGCTCTTGCACCACCTTGGGGTGCTCTCCGTTCGCCAGGAGCAGGGTCGCGTGTGTGTGCCGCAGATCGTGCAGCGTGATCGTGTGGAGCTGCTCGTCGCCCAGGTGCTCCCGGGCCTGCCGTACCCGCGTACGCCACCGCCGCGAGACCTCGTTCGGACTCCGTGTCCCGCCCTCGGGATTGCCGAAGATGTATGCCCCCGGTCGTGCCAGCTCGAGGGAGAGCCGCCCCCTCGCCGCCCGATAGGACCGCAGCACTGCCAGCACCGCATCATCGATATCGACCACCCGTGCACCGCCCGACTTCGTGAGCTTCGTCGTATTGGCGGCTGTGGTGTCCAGGGCGCGACGAATAGCGATCCGCCCACCCTCGGTGTCCACGTCACCCCATCGCAGCGCCAGGGCCTCGCTACGCCTCATGCCGGTGTAGGCGATCGTGAGCCAGAGGGGGTAGAGCTCATCCTTGTGCACGTCCCGGTCCCAGGCGAGGAACCGCCGTAGCTCTTCCGCCGACCAGGTGACCATCTCCGTCTGCTCAGCTCGGATCTGCTTGCCGGTCGGGGCCTTGACGATGCTGCGCTTGCGGGCAGGGTTCACCGCGATGAGGCCATCCTCGCGCGCCGCCTCGAGCATTGCGCCGAGGATGACGTGCACCTTGTTGACCGTGTTCGCCGAGAGGGGTTCGCCGGCATGCTTGCCGTCCCGCCGTCCGGCTGCGGACAGTTCCCGGTAGTGCCGTGCGAGCCGGGTAGCGGTGACCTTGTTCAGTGGCAGGTCTCCGAGTTGGGGAACGATGTGGTTGCGAACGACGCGGCGATACCCGGCGACCGTGGAGGCCGCGAGGGACAGACCCGAAAGCCAACGTTCGCTGTAGACCGCGACCGTGGGCACCGAGCGGACGAACTTCACGTGCTCCCGGAGCTGGCGCTTCGCAGCGTCAAGTCCGTCATCGGCTTCGCTCATGGTGCGGTAGCCGGCCTTGCCGGTCTGCCGTTCGCCTTCATCGGGATTCTCGGGATCGACGGGTACCCAAAGCTGCCACCGCCAGCGCGTGCCGGCCTTCGTCTGATAGCTGGTGATCGAACCTTTGCCAGCCCGCCTACTCCGTCGTGCCATCGCTTCCGTCCTTCACTGCGGGGATGAGGCCAGCGGAGCGAGCGCGTCCGATCCATGCGCCGGCGGTGCTGCGCGAGATCTCGAATGTGTCCTCAACCGCCTTGGTGGGTGCGTCCTCGAGGAACTCTGCGAGGCGGTAGACCAGGGCTACCTGTTCGATTGTCTCGGGTGTCGGACCCTGCCTCTTCAGCCGTCGAGCCTCTTCCGTGGTCAGCAGGCCGTGCGCGGAGACTTCGACCGTCTCCCCGGGGGAAAGTCCGAGCTTCCACCGGAGTTCGTGCTTCACGAACGATCGAACGATGCCCTGAACCGCAATCGACCTCAGTGCGGATCCTGTGACGCGCTCGCCGTCCGGCCGCTTCTTCACGGTGAGCTGAACGACCTCAGCCTTGCCCTGATCTGTTACCTCGACTTCGCCGGTGACGTCGTAGCCGAGGTAATCCTCGTGGACCACCAGTGCCTTTTTGTGTACTTCGACTCCGGGGATCGGCTCGATAAGGCCGCCTTCAAGGGGGTGCACGGATACGTAGACCATGCGCTGAAGGTATCCGGTTCCGCTATGCCGTGTCCAGATGTGTCGGCATGTCTTGACGAAGGGTGCCGACAGTGGTCTACTGAATCGGCACCCGTTGACATGAGGTACCGAAAGGACTTGCAGTGACGAACACAAAGGTTCCGATCACTCTCACGCGGACCGAAGCTGCCGCGAGGGCGCATATCGACAAGCGGACGCTCGACAAGGGCATCGAGGACGGGACCATCCCGTCCGTCCGAATCGGTCGCCGCGTGCTGATTCCGCGCGCACCGTTCCTGGCCCTGTTCGGCATCTCAGAAGAGTGATGCCCCGGCGGCCGCAATCCGCCAGGGCATCGAGAAGAAACCCACCCTCTAAGGAGATCTCTGATGTACGAGGCTATCAGCCTGATCCTCACACTCGCCATGCTGTGCGTGGCCTCTCTCGTCGTCGGCTACAGCCTCGGCTTGATCGCCGTCGCCGTCGACAAGCTGCTCGACACCTGGCGCGAGGCGCGCGAGCTCGACCCGGACGAGCCGATCCCGTTCACCCTCACCGACGAGTCGGACACCGACCGACAGGCGGTGCAGCGATGAGCATGCTCGAGAACTTCGCCGAGCACGAGTTCGAGTTCGACACCGGCGTCGGCTACGTGAAGGTCTGGTCGGGCACGCGAGTGTCGTCGAGCGGACACCGGGAGCACGTGGTCGGTATCGGGGAGACGGACTTCGCCCTGACCGACGCCCCCATGCTCGCCACGGCCCTGCTCACGGTCTACCAGCAGCAGATCGACGCCGAGGGGCTCACCGTGAAGGCGGTGCGCGATGAGTGAGTACACCCGCCGCAGCCAGTGTGCCGACGCCGGCAACGTGGCAGGTCGCAGGCGATTCCATCGCAGCCCGGCATCTCGTCGGCTCGCTCGACGGCCCGACATCCTCGGCTGCACCTGCACCGACCCGTGGTCGCACCACTGCATCGAGCACCCGAATGAGCACGACGTCGACGCCGCTACGGCCGCCGCGGAATGGCTCGACGAGCAGGGAATGAACGCGATCGTCTCCGTCGACGTCGCCCGCCGGATATGGCGTAAGGGCGGGGAGTACCGCGACCTCGCCGTCCGAATCGCACCCCCGCAGAACTAGGAATCGAGGAACTACAGCATGACCACCGACTTCGGCGGGGACGACGAGAACCGCACCTGGCGCGACGAGAATGGAATCATCCACGACAACAACGGTTCTCAGATCGTCGATGGTGCTTGGTTGGATGCCCAGACCTTCCCCGCGTTGCAGTGGGCAATCGAGGGCGTAGTCCCCGAAGGTTTCGGTCTGATCGTCGCCCCGCCGAAGGCCGGCAAGTCGTGGATGGTCGCAGGTTTCGGACTCGGCTGCGCAGGTGGCGGATACGCACTCGGGAAGATCCCCGTCAAGCAACGCCCGGTCCTGTACCTGGCGCTCGAGGATGGACACCGCCGCCTGCAATCCCGGTTCCGCAAGCTCATGGAGGGCCGCCCGATCCCGGCCGGTATCCAGGTCATCATCAAGGCCGAACCCGGCACCGCGATGGGGCAGGTAGCGGCATGGATGGACCGTAACCGCGACGAGGCACCCCTCGTCATGATCGACACGCTCGGACGCATGAAGCCCCCGAAGGCGGCAGGGGAAGAGTCGTACATCTCGGATTACAAGTTCGGCTCTGCGCTCAAGGGCCTTGCCGACGATGTGCCCGGCTCGACTGTGCTCGTGGTGCACCACACCCGCAAGGCCGAATCCACCGACTTCATCGACGCGGTGTCCGGGACACAGGGCATCGCCGGGGCCGCTGACTTCATCCTCGTGCTGGCCCGTCGCCGGCACTCGGACGAGGCAGTCCTCAGCGTGACCGGCCGCGACGTGATGGAGGCCGAGTACGCCCTCGTGATGAATGACGGCCGATGGACTCTCGACGGCATGGATCTGGTCGACGCAGCCGCGACGGCCGAGAAGCGCCGCGAGAAGCCCGAGAACATCGGTGACCGAAGCGCCGAGGTGCTGGCCTACGTGGAGGCTCATCCGGCCGGCGTGACTCCCAGCGAGGTCGACAAGGCGCTGGGGATGACGGCATCCAAGGTCTACCTCTCCCGGCTGTTCGAGGCCGGGCGTATCGAGAAGCCCAAACGGGGCACCTACACCCCTGTTACTTCTGTTCCTTCTGTTACCGATCTCGAATAACCGCAGATCAGCCCTACCAGCAGGAATAGACCGGAAGTAACAGACGCAACGGAAGTAACACCCACTACAGGAGGAACCATGACCGATCAGACCACCCGCAAGCGCGTCATCGAGCACTGGGAAACCGCATCGGTGACGGCACTGCCGCCCGGCTGGGCGAACGCCTACGAGATGACCGGCGAGGACGAGGGCACCACGATGTACGTGCCGTGCCCCGCGCTGCTGCTCCAGAAATTGCGATCGGTCTCGCACTGCACCGACCATCTCGACTACAGCGGCAACGTCGGGCACGTGGAAGTGACCGAGGAGGCTCTCGAGCCGCCCTATCAGACCCGCGTCGAACCGGCCGACTTCGGCGACATGGGAGTCAATGCCGCCACCGACACGAGCAACTACCTATGCACCGTGTACCGGCCCTACATGTTCGCGAGGGCCGAATGAGCGAGTTCGTCGGGTGGCGCACGTGGAACGCCTACATTGGCCGCGGCAGCGTGCTGCATTCGCCGTGGCGGGTCAAGAGCTTGCAGCGGACCCCGCTCGCCCTGTGGGAGAAGCGATACAAGCACGCCGAGTGCTCCCGTCGACGCCTCCCCTGCAAGGAATCGCCCGGTGCCTCGTGTACCTGCGGTATCGGCGTGATCCCCGTGTACGAGGACCTGTGCGAGCGATACCGGGTGTTCTCGCACATGAACGACAATCGGCCGGCTGAACGGCATCTCTACCTCACCCGGCCCGTGATCGTCGTCGGGCGGGTCAAAGCGTTCGGCACGGTCCGCGACGGCGGTCACAAGCAGCCACAGAACATGGACGTGGCCGAGCTGCGAGTCGAGTCCGCGAAGATCCTCGAGTTGTGGGTACCGGGCGAACCGACACGAGACCTCGAGGACTTGGCCGAGTCGTTCGCGCACCGCTACCGGGTGCCGGCACACCTCGGATTCCCCGAGCCGCGCACCGACCCACTCCCGCCCGACGTCCAGGCCCTGACCGACCAGTGGCGCACAGCGGTCCGAAACTCTCCGCGAGACAAGATCCCGACCCCACCACATCAGGAGGCATGAACCATGTCCGAGAACATCGCCGACCTGCCCGACTGGGCACAGAAGCACATCCGCGAACTGCGCGCCGAGGCCGCCGAGAACCGACAGGCCCTCAAGGATGCGACGGCCGAGCGTGACCAGCTCCGTACGACGCTGCACGAGAAGGCCGCGGCCGCCGCCCTCGAGGGGGTGCGCTCGCTCATGGCCGACCCCGAAGACCTCACGCGGTTCGTCGACGCCGCCGAGCTGGTCGGCGACGACGGGGCACCGGACCCCGCGAAGTACGAGGCAAAAGCCAAGGAGCTGATCGAGTCCAAGCCGCACCTGGCAGCGCGTGCAGCCGGCCGATCCGGCAACGCCGTGGGCGGGGATAGGGGCAGGGACTTCGGTCACCCCGTCGGTGGCGGGCGATCGACGGGACAGGGCTACGACACCGATGCGCAGATCGCCGCGGGGCAGCAGGACTTCGTGTCGGTGCTCCGTGGTAGCAGTTAGTCACTGCGTCAACGTCACCCCTTCGGCACGCGCATGGCCGGCAGGGGAGCGAAGGCGGGAAGGGTTTGGTCCCTGGGCGTCGTTGTAGACATTGAATGCCCGCCTGCGCAGAGAACACCCCCGGTGTCCATGCCGGGGGTGTTCGTCGTCTGAGGTAAAGTGTCACGTGACGGAAGGGCCAGGCGCCCGGCAGTCGCACACTCTCGAGGTCCGGCACCTCACGAGACCCGCTCGAGCATGACGCTCGCAGGTCGAATCCCTTGGCGTACAACGCCGTTCACTCGCCGGGCTCTCAGTGTGTCCGGCCGTCTCTCAGGAGCAATCCTCATGGCACTTTCCACCGCGGGCAACGGCCCCATCCTTTCCCCCGAGCAGGTCGCCGGCATCCTCACAGTGCCGCTGCAGAAGGCGTCGATCTTCCTCTCGCTCGGTGTCCGCATCATCGACTCGCACGGCCCGGTCCGTGTCCCCCTGCTCACCGGCTCGGACGAGCCCTCGTGGCACGGGGAGAACGAGAAGATCGATGAGGTCGAGGTCGACTTCGACGAGGTGCTTCTTCTCTCGCCGAACATCAAGAGCATCAAGTCCCTGAACCGCTACAGCAACGAGCTGGCCCGCCAGTCCGTTGCCGATGCGATCACCGCGGTGCAGCAGCGCATGGTGGCCGACGTCGCCGGCAAGATCGACACCACGTTCTTCACCGGTGACGGTGCTGTGGTCGGTGGGCAGCGCACCGAGCCGCTCGGACTGCTCAACTACACGGGCGTGCAGGAGATGACCGCCGTGGGCGCGCCCACCATCGACGACCTGCACGACGCTGAGGGCCTGGCGCTCGGTGCCGAGGTGGACCCGACTGCGCTCGTGTGGGTGATGAACTCGCGCGACTTCGTGAACCTGCGCAAGCTCAAGGACAACGGCGGCCGGTACCTCGTGCAGCCGGACGTGACCGAGTCCGGCCGCTACCAGCTGCTCGGACACCGGGTGTTCGTCACCAACCGTCTGCCGTCCAATCTGGGCACCGGCACGAACGAGTCGAACATCGTGCTGATGGACCCGTCGAAGATCGCCGTAGCCCGCGACCTCGACCCGTCCCTCACGGTCCTTCCCGAGCTGTTCGGTGACTACGACCAGGGCGCGATCCGGGTGGTGTGCCGCTACGACGCCGCACCACTCAACCCCGAGGCCGTGGTGATCCTGCGCGGCGTGACCGCACCGGGAGCGTGATCGTGGCGGGCCGCCCGAAGACGCGCGCCCGCAAAGCTGCGGAGGGGGCCGGCGTCGTGTCGGTCCCCTCCGTGGACTCGTGGCAGCGTCCCCCGTTCGAGAAGGGCAACACCCTCTCCCTGCAACACGGCGCGCACTCCCCGCGCACGGTCGAGCCGATCGCTCAGCAGTGGGTCGACATCGCCCGCGAGCAAGCCCCGTATCTGCGCGATCCCTCCTACGAGCCCGCCCTACTGTCGTGGGCCCGGTTCGAGGCCAAGTGCGACCTGCTGCACGCATGGATCGACGAGCACGGCATGTTCGACACCGAGGGCAACCCCGTCCCGGCAGCGAAGATCCTCGACCGCTACGAGGGCCGCGCCGCCTCCCTGCGCGCCACCCTCGGCATGGACCCGGTCTCGCGCGCCAAGCTCCAGAAGGATGCCGCCGCGACCAAGCTCGACCTTGCCGCCCTCATGGCCCAGGAGACCCACGATGACCGCAACGATTGACCGATCCCTCATCCGGGCCGCCCGCGACGATATCGATGTGTTCGCTCGCGAGATCGCCCGCGCACCCTTGTGGCCCCACCAGCTCGAGCTGGCCCGCTCGTCTGCGAAGATCCGGGCCGTCTGCTCGGGACGGCAGGCCGGCAAGTCCCGCACCCTCGCCGTGCTGGCGCTGCACGAGGCGTTCTCCCGCCCCGGATCCCGCACCCTCGTTCTCTCGGCAGGCGAAGAGGCCGCCAAGCTCGTGCTGGCCTCGATTGCCGAGCTGCTCTCCTCCCCGCTGCTCGCCGGGGCCGCCGTCGAAGAGAACAAGTCCCGCATCCTGCTCTCGACCGGCTCGGAGATCGTCTCCGTGCCCGCCTCCACCCGGCAGGTCCGTGGCCGCTCCATCGACCTGCTGATCCTCGACGAGGCGAACTTCATGGACGAGGCACTGTGGACCGCGGCGAAGTTCACCGTCATCGCCCGGCCCGGCTCACGCATCGTCATGGCCTCGTCTCCGTGGACCACCGACCACTTCTTCCACCGGCAGTGGCAGGCCGGCCGCCTCGACCCGAGCGACCGCGCCGAGTCCTTCCACTGGCCCTCGACCGCCTCCCCGCTCGTCGATGCCGAGCTGCTCGAGGACTTCCGCAAGACCATGACCGCCCGGGAGTACGCCCGCGAGGTGGACGCCGAGTGGATCGACGACGCCGGGTCCTACTTCACCGCGGCCGAGCTTGACGACAACACCGCCGACTACGCCCTCATCCCGCCCGACAAGGCGCACGGGCAGACCGCAGTGGCCGGCGTCGACTGGGGATTCAACGACTCCAACGCCCTCGTGCTGCTCGGCGTCCTCGACGACGGGGAGCTGAACCGGGGCCGGTTCCAGAACGATCTGGTGTACTTCCTGCCCTGGCTCGAGCACCACAGCAAGATGCCCTACTCCACCTTCATCGACCGCATCGCCACCGTGGCCCGGGGGTACGACCTCGTGCGGGTGATCTCCGAGACCAACGGCGTCGGGCAGATGCCCACCCAGGTGCTGCGCAACACCATCGACAAGCAGGAGTGGACCTCGAGCCGCCGACGCACCCAGGTCACTGCAGTCACCACGGACAACCGCCGCAAGACCAGCGGATACGGCGCGCTCAAGGTGCTGCTGCAGCAGGGCCGCATCGTGCTCCCTCGTTATCCCGAGCTGCTCAAGCAGTTGCACTCGCTCACCTACGAGATGACACCCACCGGTGCCGTGCGCATCGAGGTCCCCGAGCACGCCGGGCACGACGACCTCGCCGACGCGCTCATGCAGGTCATGGCCGCGACCGAGTCCGGCATCCAGTCCTGGCGGCCGGACGATCCGAGGCCTCGTCGATGCGAGGTGCTCACGACCGCAGCCGGCACACGCATTCCCTCCGAGCCTCGGTGCTGGGATCTGCCCTACGCCCTCATGCGTGTCAGAGGTAGCGACAAGGGAGACGGCTGGTGATCATCTTGCCGGCGTCGACAACATGATCCCCACCTGCCAGGTTGCCGGCGTCGACAAGCTGGACGATCTGCGGTTCCCGGTTCCGGACCCCCTATGCGGGAACCGGGAACCGCCGCCACATTCGGGGATTGGGGAATGTGGATATGGAGGGGGAGAGGATGAGCCGCAGCCCGTCCGTCCCCTCGACCTCGCGAGGCTGCCAGATCCCCGCGCACACACGCGAGATCTCGAGCCGCTATTGCATATCTTGTTGCATGGCACGAAATGAGAAACGCTCGTGACCACTGTCTTAGCTGGTCACGAGCGTTTCCTCGTGGCGGAGGATAGGGGATTTGAACCCCTGAGGGCGTTAACCCAACCCGCGTTCCAGGCGAGCGCCATAGGCCACTAGGCGAATCCTCCGTGGGGAAGCATACCGAATGGAGACCCCAACTTGCCAAACGGGCACGTCGCACCCTGATTCCAGGGGTGCTGCGGGGGCGGGCTCGCCGCCGAGGCGCTCGTTCCTCTACACTTGCCGATGGATCCCGCGCGGCGCGCATCCTGTGAACTCCCCCAGGGCCGGAAGGCAGCAAGGGTCAACGGGCTCTGCCGGGTGCGCGGGGTCCTCTTAATTTCCGCCGATGCCCGTGTCACCGTGCACGGTGAAAGGTCCCTCCGCATGCCTACGCAGACCCAGTACGGGTTGATGAGCCATGAGGAACTCGTTGCAGAGCACGAGCGCCAGTCCGCCAACTACGAACGGTTGAAGTCGGAGAAGCTGACGCTGGACCTGACCCGCGGCAAGCCCTCGCCCGAGCAGCTCGACCTCTCCGCGGAGTTGCTGTCGCTGCCGGGTGCCGACGACTTCCGCGACGGCAGCGGCACCGACACCCGCAACTACGGCGGCCTCACCGGCCTGCCCGAGCTGCGCGCGATCTTCGCCGAGCTGCTGAACATCCCGGTCGAGAACCTCGTCGCAGGAAATAACGCGAGCCTCGAGATCATGCACGATCTCGTCGTCTGGTCGTTGCTGCACGGCACCGTCGACTCGCCGCGCCCGTGGTCGCAGGAGTCGGTCGTCAAGTTCCTGTGCCCGGCGCCCGGCTACGACCGGCACTTCGCGATCACCGAGTCGCTCGGCATCGAGATGATCCCCGTGCCGCTGCGCGAGGACGGCCCCGACGTGCGGTTCATCGCCGATCTCGTCGCGAACGACCCGCAGATCAAGGGCATGTGGGCTGTGCCGACCTACTCGAACCCCACCGGCGCGGTGTACTCCGAGGAGGTCGCCCGCGAGTTGGTGTCGATACCGACGGCCGCTCCCGACTTCCGCATCTTCTGGGACAATGCCTACGCGGTGCACCCGCTCACCGAGCACCTCGCGCCCGCGATCGACATCCTCGGTCTGGCCGCGCAGGCCGGTCACCCGAACCGCGTGTTCGCGCTGGCGTCCACCTCGAAGATCACCTTCGCCGGTTCGGGCGTGAGCTTCTTCGGCAGCTCCACCGAGAACCTCACCTGGTACCAGAAGTACCTGGGCATCAAGACCATCGGTCCCGACAAGGTCAACCAGCTGCGTCACCTGCGCTTCTTCCGCGACGCCGACGGTGTGCGTGCCCACATGGCCACGCACCGCGAGATCCTCGCGCCGAAGTTCGCGCTCGTGCGCCGCATCCTCGAGGAGCGTCTCGGCACGTCGAAGGTCGCGTCGTGGACCGAGCCCGAGGGCGGCTACTTCATCAGCCTCGATGTCGTCGAGGGCACGGCGGCCCGCGTCATCGCCCTGGCGAAGGAGGCGGGTATCGCGCTGACGGGTGCCGGTTCGGCGTTCCCGTACAAGAAGGACCCCGAGGACAAGAACATCCGCCTCGCACCGAGCTTCCCTTCGCTCGGTGAGCTCGAGAAGGCCATGGACGGTGTCGCGACCTGCGTGCTGCTGGCCGCAGCGGAGAAGGCGCTCGCCGACAAGTAGTGCGTGGGTAGGTACGCAACGCGAGGACGAGGCTCGCAACATCGGCAGTCACTGCCGGCGTTGCGAGCCTCGATTCTTTGTTGCGTACCTCCGTCGACAAGAATCTGCACTCCGGGTGTGAGTTTGTTCCCAGCCTGTGGATAAAGTTGTGCACAACACGTGGACGGGCGGTGGACAACTCGGATCGGCCCTGGTCGGGGCATTCTCGGTGCCCGCCGTCACCGCGACTTGCTTTCCCCTACCGACCTGACATACTCGCTGGTCAGGGTCGCCGCATACCGTGCGGCGGGTTCGGAAGTGGTGAGTGTGATGGAAAACCGCGCTCTCGTGAATTCCGGAGTCGGCGTATCGGCCGTCGGATCTGTCACGGGGTGTCTCGGTGTACTGAAGGTGTTCCTACTGGCGCTCGACATCGAGGCGGCGCCCGAGACGCCCCCGCGGGTCCCACCCGTCGAGAAGGTGGAGCCCTTCCTGCCGGCACGCATCGCCGAGCAGCCCGAGACGGACCACGGTGTGCGTCCGCCGTGCCTGCTCGCGTTCCGGCACGTCGTCGACCCGACACGACCGGAGATCTCGTTCGGTGCGTCGACGGGGTCGCTGCGTGAGGCGCCGGACACGACCCGACCGTATGTGGGACACCCCGCGACGTGCGTGTCGCTGTGGGACGTCCCCGGCCACGGTCTCGTCCTGGCGCTGGAATCGCTGTCGGACCACGGGTCGCCGCTCGTCGACTGGCGCAGCGACCCGCTGCAGGACCGCGACGGCGCCGGTCTGCGCCCGGTGCTCGGCGAGTTCCTCGCGCCCTTCGAACTGACCGCCGACGCCTGCCTGAACGACGTGTTTCCCGGACTGAACAGGCGGTTGTGTGCGCCGACGACCTATCAGCCCCTGCACGAACTCGTCGTCCACCGCCACCGGGGAGTCGGCGATCGCGAGGTCGCCGAGGGCATGGTCGTGGAAGTGGTCTCGAGCGGCGGCGAACGCGTCCGCTCGCTCGTCGACGGCCCGCGCATCGGACCGGAGGCCCGCGCGGCGGCACGGTCCTGGGGTGTGTTGTGGAAGTGGGACCGGGTTCCGCTGGTGGACCGGCCCGTGCAGCCGGGAGCCACCATCGCCGTGCGGGAGGACTCCGGTGCGGTGCTGTTCGACCTCGAGGCCACCGCCCTCGGCAGCGACTATGTCGGGCACGGCACCCGCGAGATGATCTACGGGCTCATCCCGTGGGTGGCGGTGCGGGCTCGGGCCTCCGCCGACTACTGGACGACCATGGAGCATCTGCGCCACCCCGACGGGCTCGGCGGCGATCGGCTGGCCACGGTCCTCGACGACATCGCGATCATGCAGGCGCGCCGGATGGAACGGGCCCTGCTGCGCAAGGAATCGATCCACGACGACCGGTTCCACTCGTGGACGCAACCCACCCAGCTGCGAGCACTCATGGCCGGCCGGGTCGCCGACGAGTTGGCCGAACTCGACGCGGAACTGTCCGAGGCCGTGGACATCGTCGAGCACGCCCTGCTGCGCAGTGCCGAGTTGCGCGGTGCGAGGCATACCCGCTTGGCCAAGGGCTGGTCCGCGGCGGCGTCGGTCATCGCCGTCGTGGCGTTGTTCGCCGCCCTGGCCGCCGTTCCGGACACCTCGCAACCGACGCTGTTCCCGCACTGGCTGCATGCTCTGACCACGTCGATCGCGCTCACCCTGGGCATCGTGATCGCGGTGGTCGTGTGGCGCCGCCCCTGACGCGCAGGGCATGATCGTCTGCATGTCCTCGACGCTGAACCTGGTCGGAGATCCCGACGCCGACGCACTGCTGGCCGAGAACCCGCTGGCGCTTCTCATCGGCATGCTGCTCGACCAGCAGGTGGCGATGGAGGTCGCGTTCGCGGGACCGAAGAAGCTCGCCGACCGTCTCGGCGGTCTCGACGTGTACCGCATCGCGTCGGCCGACCCCGACGAGTTCGTCGCGGTGTGCGCGCAGCAACCGGCCGTCCACCGGTTCCCCAAGTCGATGGGACAGCGGATCCAGGCGCTGTGCGCGGTGATCGTCGAGGACTACGACGGCGACGCCTCCGCACTGTGGACGTCCGGCGACCCGGACGGCAAGGAAGTGCTGCGGCGGCTGAAGAAGCTGCCGGGCTACGGCGACCAGAAGGCACGTATCTTCCTGGCGCTGCTCGGCAAGCAGATGGGTGTGCGGCCCGAGGGATGGCGCGAGGCCGCCGGCGACTATGGGCACGAGGATGCGCGCCGGTCGATCGCCGACGTCGTCGACGAGCAGTCGCTGCGCGAGGTGCGCGAGTTCAAGAAGTCGATGAAGGTAGCGAAGAAGTCATGAGACGCGTCGCAGCGGTGTGCGGCGCCGCCGTCGCCTTCGCCGGGGGAACCGTGGGCGTGGCCTCGGCCGGCGGGGGAGACGACCGGGTCGTCCTCCGGCCCGGCGACGGGATCGTGTTCTCCGCGGAGCCGACACCGGGTTGGTGTTCGGTGGCGGCGGTCGGGCACGACGACGCGGGTCGGCTCGTCGCGATCACGGCGGGGCACTGCTATCAGACGGGATCGTCGCCCGTCTGGAAGGTCGAGGAGCAGCACCGCGGGCCGATCGGAACCGAAACGGATGTCGCGAGTACGGGTTCGGTCGATCAGCTGGGATTTCCCACCGACGAGATCGCCGACTACGCGGTGGTCCTGCTCGACGAGACCCGCGTGCGGGGATCGAACACGTCGGTGCCCAACGACCGGGGAGAGCGAGTCGTGCTCGAATCGGTCGCGGCGTTCGGCGAAGGCGAGCTGCCGGCCGGAACACATTGCGCGGCAGGGCGGAGCACGTCGGTGGCCTGCGCGACCGGCGATGTGCGGGTGGACGGGAACCTGATGTCCTCGCCGCTGCTCATGCGACCGGGCGATTCCGGCGGGCCGCTCGTGCGTACCGAGACGGGCGAATGGATGGGACTGTCGGTGGGTTACCGGTTCCCGCAGACCGCGGTCTCCGACGACCGGCAGGTTCCCGACACGAGGTTCGCCGCCTACCAGCGGGCCGACCGGATCCTCGCCGAGATCGACGCGCGCGACGGGATCGGCTCGGGGTTCCGTCTCGTCGACACCCCCTGACCGATCCCGCCCGCGTTACCGTCAGATCTTCTCGAAACGTGGAATCAGGTGTTCGGCAACGTTTTTCGCCTCGTCGATGAGCGGCCATCCGGCGAGGATGAGGGAGGTCGGTCCGGTCGCGTCGCGCAGGGTGCGCACGTGGCCGGTGATCTCGTCCGGGTCGCCGACGTAGTAGACGGCCGACGATCCCGTGGCGAAGATGTCCAGCGGTGACCACGCGGTGATGCCCGCGTAGAGGCCGTCGCCGAGATACAGGTCCTCGGGTTCGGGCAGCTTGCCGGCGTTGATGGTGTCGACCCAGCCCTGCCGCTGCGCGTCGCGCGCGGTGAAGGTCTTCAGATCCTGCTTGCCGTGCGTGCGGCGGCGCACCGCCCGGTCGAGCACGTCCTGGATCTGCTCGATGCCGGCCTTCTCGAACAGCGACCGGAACCGTTCGAGTGCCTCGTCCCGATTCGGACGCACGATGACGCCGGACAGAGCGCCGAAATCGGTGTACTCGCGCCCCTCCGTTGCAGCGGATTCGCGTGCAGCGGTGAGCTTCTCCGTGACGAACGAGGTCTCGCGCAGCATGATCAGGTAGGCGTCGAGCACCTTGCCGGCGTTCTGCAGACCGGCGGGGGAGTCGCCCGTTCCCCACAGCGGGACCGAGTGGTCCGCAGGAGCATCGATGCGCAGCGGGGTGTTGGGGAAGTTCGACGCGGTGCCCTCGGCAT
This sequence comes from Rhodococcus sp. Chr-9, assembly GCF_000801125.1. Taxonomy (NCBI): domain Bacteria; kingdom Bacillati; phylum Actinomycetota; class Actinomycetes; order Mycobacteriales; family Nocardiaceae; genus Rhodococcus; species Rhodococcus sp. Chr-9. Next base: position 145,546 of record NZ_JTIZ01000118.1, on the reverse strand, counting down.
AGATGCGCCGGAACTCCGCCCAGTACTTCTCACCGAGCTCGTACCGACGGTCGTGCTCGACGTTCATGTCGTACTTGGTGAGGATGTTCTCCCGGCCGTTGACCGAGTTGATCATCAGGCGACCGCCGCTGAACGCGTCGAAGGTCAGGGCCTTCTCGGCGAGCAGTCGCGCGGGCGTCATGTTCGCGTAGATCGCGACGAGGAACTTCATCCGGCTGGTGTGCGCCGCAGCCCAGGTCGCCGAGATGAAGGGGTCGTTCGGCCAGGTCGCGACGAGCGCACCTTCGAAGCCGCCGTCGTCGATGGTCTTCGCGAGTTCGATCTGCCGCTGCCCGTCCACCGGGTACAACCCGCCGGGGCTCCAGGGGTAGTCGCCGTCGGCCTGGGTGAGATACCAGAAGGTCTTGATGGGCATTACTTCGTGTCCTTCGAGGGGAGTTCGAACGGTTCGACGCGGGCGCGGGCGCGCAGCGTGCCGGCGTCCACGGCGAACAGGGCGTCGAGGTAGGCGACGGCGAAGGAGCCGGGGCCGGTGGAGTTCTCCTCGGCGATCTCGGACGCCACGGCGACGTGCGTGTGGGCGGCCGCGAGGCCGACGAGAGGGGTCTCCGCGACCGCGAGATAGGCCGCGACGAGTCCACCGAGGGAGCATCCGGTGGAGGTCACGCGCGGCAACATGGCGCTGCCACCGGCGATGCGCAATCCGACGATCCCGCCGTCGCGGTCGCGGCCGACGAGGTAGTCGACGGGACCGGAGGCCGACACGGCGTCCGCGCGGTCGAGCAGCGCGAGCGCGGCAGGCACGGCAGCAGCGGCCTCGTCGGCGCTGTCGACGCCACGCGTGTCACCGCCCAGACCGGCCAGCGCGATGATCTCGGAGGCGTTGCCGCGGATCGCGGTGGGACGGAACTTCAGCAGGTCGGCGGCGAGCGAGGTGCGCCACGCCAGTCCGCCCACGCCCACGGGATCGAGGACCCACGGGGTGCCGGCGTCGTGCGCGGCCTCGGCCGCGCGGGTGAAGGCCACCGAGGTCTCGTCGAAGGGCGTGCCGAGGTTGACGAGCACTCCACCGGCGATGCGCGCGAAATCGCCTGCCTCGTGGGCGTTGTCGATGTGCGCGTTACTGGCGCCTGCGGCGAGCAGCACGTTGGTGAGGAAGTTGGCCGAGACGATGTTGGTCAGCGAGTGCACCAGCGGCGTCTGCGCGCGCAGGGCGTCGAGGGTGACGGCGAGATCATCGACGGTGGGGGTCGTGGTCACGGGAGATCCTGTCGGGAGGAGGGGAGGGGACGAAGCGGGTCAGGATCGCGGACATCGCATCATGCGTCGCCCTTCCCTTCTCCGAGTGTCCGCACGGGGAGTGCGGGGTCGGCGGTCCACTCCTCGAGGGATCCGTCGTAGACGGCGATGTCGTCGTGGCCCGTCCGGACCAGTGCGAGCGCCACCAGGCAGGCCGAGACGCCGCCACCGCAGTAGAGGATCAGGGGCCGGGAGGTATCGGCGAGGGCCTGCTCGGCCAGCTCGGCGATCCGATCGGTGCTCCGCAGGACGCCGTCGGCGAGCAGGCTCTTGGCCGGCAGGTTCCGGCTCCCGCCGATGTGCCCGCGGCGCGTGTAACGAGTGGTGGCGGTGCCTGCGAACTGCTCGGCGTCGAGCGCACAGACGAGGGTGCCCGGTGCGTCACCGGACACCACGGCGAGCACGTCGTCGCGATCGCGCCACAGGCCGTGGTCGGGCAGCCCGGTCCGGGATGTGGTGGCAGTGCGCTCGGCGGCGTCGCCGGTTTCCACGGGCAGGTCGAGTGCGGTCCAACGGGCGTGGCCGCCGTCGAGGACGCGGGCGGAGACACCGATGTTGCGCAGCATCCACCACAGCCGGGACGCCCAGGTCATGCCGCCGTCGTCGTAGATCACGAGGTCGGTGTCGGGGGTCACGCCGAGTTCGGTCAGGGCGGCCGCGAGGTCGTCCGGGGCGGGGCGGGAGAAGTGCAGGTCGGTGCCGGGGGCGCTGAATCCGCCGAGCAGGTCGGCGTGGACGGAGCCCGGGATGTGCGCGGCGCGCCAGGTCGCGTAGCCGGATTCCGGACGGTAGTCGCCGTCGAAACGGGGCTTCGGAAAGGTGACCGTGGCGTGCAGGACCGTGTGGGCGCCGGGGTCGCTCGCGAGCTCTTCGGCGCTGATCAGCACCTGTTCGTCCCGGAAAGCCGCCTCGGTCACGCGTTGGGTCCTCTCGTCGTGTTCGAGGAGCGACGCTAAACGACGAATAACGTATACGCAAGTATTCGTAAGTCCACGGTGGCATAATCGGCGCACGTAAACGGCATGCCTACGGAGGGTGTAGATGACCGAGCAGGACGCGACGGCCGAGCTGGAGAGCTCTCTTCTCGTCGAATCGCCCACCGGGCGCGACGACCAGACCTCCAAGCAGTACCTGCGCCTGCGCTCGGACATCCTGGCGGGGAAGTTCCCACGCGGCGCCGCTCTGCACGAGACCCAGCTCAGCGAGACCTACGGGGCGTCCCGCACCCCCATCCGCGAGGCGCTCAACTGGCTCGCGCACGACGGTCTGCTCGAACGGGCCAGTCGCGGCTTCCGGGTGCGTTCGGGCACCCCCGAGGACGTCATCGAGATCTATGCGGCGCGCGTCGCGCTCGAATCCGAGGCGGCCGGCGCCGCGGCGATCCGGCACACCGATCTCGACATGGCCCGGCTCGAGCGACTGCACGATTCGTGCTGCTCAGCCACCGACGACGGCGCGGTGCGCATCGGGAACTTCCGGTTCCACGAGGCGCTGTGGCAGGCCGCGCACAACACGACGATCACGACATTGCTCGTGCGTCTGACCACCCAGCTGCGGATCTACGACTCCGGGCCGCCGTCCAACTACGGCGAGCCCGATCTGCTCAACCGGGAGCACGCGCAGATCCTCGACGCCTTGCGGGCGCGGAACGAGTCCGCGGCCCGCGAACACATGCGTGCTCATCTCGAGCGCAGCCGCGAGCAGCGCATCCGCCTCTTCGCCCGCGGCTGAGCCTTCACTCCTGATCGGACGTGTCGATGTCGCCGGCGAGGATCCGGTACAGCGACTTCTTGGCTCCGGTGAGGACCGCGTGTGCCGCGGCGACCTCGGCGTCGGAACCGCTCATCGCGACCGACCGCGTCGCGACCTGCAGTTCGCGCAGTGCGAGTCGCAGGTCGGGGGCGTCGGAATCGGGATCGTGAGCGGCGAAGGGGTCGAGGAGCTCGTTTTCCGGATCGTCGATGTACGTGCGGCCCGCATCCGTCAGTGAGACGAGCTTGCGTCCGCCCTCCTTCTCGACGGTGACGAGTCCTTCGTCCTCGAGCTGGGAGATCGTCGGGTAGATCGCGCCGGGGCTGGGGCGCCAGGCGCCGCCTGTCCGTTCGGCGATCGCTTCCATGAGCTGGTAGCCGTGCATCGGTTCGGTGCCGAGCAGGCGCAGCACGGCCGCGCGGACGTCGCCTCGCTGTGCTCGGCCGCGTCGTCCTCCTCGCGGGCCGCCGTGTCCCCGTCCGCCGCCACCGCGGTGCGGGCGGAAGCCGGGTTCGTCGTGCGGGTGGTGTCCGCGACGGCGGGGGCCGTCGGCGCGGAACGGGCCGCCGGGAAGATCTCGATCGTGCATGGCGCGGCGACGGCCGCGGGGATGTTCGTGGGTTCGCATCTGTGCGTCTCCTTCTATGTCGATACGGTCACGATAGATCTCGATATATCGTTAACGCAACAGTGGTCTCGGCCACAGATGTCAACGGACCGACCTCCGTGCATGTCGGGAGCCGCCGGTACGCTCGGCGCGTGGCTCTGTACCGGAAGTATCGACCTGCGACCTTCGCGGAGGTGGTGGGGCAGGAGCACGTCACCGTGCCCCTCAGCACGGCGCTCGACACGGGCCGCATCAACCACGCCTACCTGTTCTCGGGTCCTCGTGGATGCGGCAAGACGTCCTCGGCGCGCATCCTCGCCCGCTCGCTCAACTGCGAGACCGGCCCCACGTCCACGCCGTGCGGAACGTGCCGGTCGTGCGTGTCGCTCGGCCCGGGCGGTGGAGGCAACCTCGACGTCACCGAACTCGACGCCGCGAGCCACGGCGGTGTCGACGACACCCGCGAACTCCGCGACCGCGCGTTCTACGCTCCGGCCGAATCGCGCTACCGCATCTTCATCATCGACGAGGCGCACATGGTCACCACGCAGGGCTTCAACGCCCTGCTCAAGATCGTGGAGGAGCCGCCGGAGCACCTCATCTTCGTCTTCGCGACCACCGAGCCCGAGAAGGTGCTGCCCACCATCCGGTCGCGCACGCACCACTATCCCTTCCGGCTCCTCGCTCCCACGGCGATGCGGGGTCTGCTCGAGCAGATCTGCGGCCAGGAGAACGTGCCCGTCGAGGACGCGGTCTATCCGCTGGTCATCCGTGCCGGCGGTGGATCCCCCCGCGACTCGCTGTCGGTGATGGACCAGCTCCTCGCCGGTGCCGGCCCCGAGGGCGTCACCTACGAGCGCGCCCTGTCGCTGCTCGGCGTCACCGACGTCGCCCTCATCGACGAGGCCGTCGATTCGCTCGCAGCCGGCGACGGCGCGGCGCTGTTCGGCACCGTCGAGAAGGTCATGGACGCCGGGCACGACCCGCGTCGTTTCGCCGTCGACCTTCTCGAACGCCTCCGCGACCTCATCCTCATGAAGTCCGTCCCCGACGCCGCCGAGCGCGGACTCGTCGACGCACCCGGCGACGTCCTCGAGCGGATGCGCGACGAAGCGACCCGCCTGGGCCCGGCCACCCTCACCCGCTACGCCGAGATCGTGCACGCCGGGCTCGGCGAGATGCGCGGTGCGACGTCGCCGCGTCTGCTGCTCGAGGTGATGTGCGCGCGCATGCTGCTCCCCGCGGCGTCCGACGCGGAAACCGCTGTCCTGCAACGCCTCGAACGACTCGAGCAGGGCATCGTCGCAGCCCCGGCGGGAAGTGTCGCGCCGAAGCCGGTGGCAGTACCCGCCGCGCCTGCCGCACCGCCCATCTCGCCCGACGAACCCGCGGCACGTTTCCAGCGTCCCTCCCAGCGCCGGGCAGCGGAGGCGGCGCCTGCCGCACCGTCCAACGAGACTGCTCAGCCCCGCGAGACTGCTCAGCCCCGCGAGGCCGCTCAGCCGCAGCCGGAAGCTGCCCAGCAACCCCCTGCCCAGCAGGCACCGGTGCAGCCCGAACCGGCCCAGCCGGCACCTGCCCCGACACCGCCTCCCGCCGCCGCGCAACCTCCCGTCGTCCCGGAGGCTCCACAGCCGCAGAGTGTGCCCGACGAGGTTGCCGCGCAGGAGGTTCCGCCGCCCGCCCCCGAGGAGCCGGTTGCTCCCGAACCCGAGCCCGAACCCGCCCGCGCGGCAGGCGGTCCCGACGCAGCCCAGATGCGGGGCGTGTGGTCGGAGGTGCGCGCGAAGGTCCGCGAACGCAGCCGCACCGTCGAGGTGATGCTCTCGGGCGCCACGGTCCGATCGGTCGACGGCACCCGCGTCGTTCTCGTGCACGACTCCGCTCCGCTCGCGAAGCGACTCGCCGACGCGCGCAACGCCACGGTCATCGCCGATGCGCTGAAGGCGGTCTTCGGTGGAGAGTTCGAGGTCACCTGCGTCCACGGATCCGCTGCTGCGGAGGCGCCTGCCAGAACCCCGGCACCCGAAAAGAATTCGCGTCCGGCGGGTCAACCGCGTTTCTCCCGGCCGAGCCAGGCGAAGAATGCCGCGCCGCNCCGGCGGCCGCACCGTCGGCTGCCCCGACGTTCACGCGTCCGTCCGTGGAGAGCGTCGACGACATCCCGCCGCCCGAAGCCCCCGATCTTCCCGACGACCCGGGCCCCGGCTACGACGCGCCGCCGCCCGACCCGTCGCAGATGACGGAGGCGGACGTCGAGGAGATGTTCGCCGAGGCCGCCACGCCCGGCGACCCGTCGACGCGCCGCGATCCGGAGGAAGTCGCGATCGAACTGCTCAAGGACGTGCTGGGAGCGAAACCGCTCGACGAGAAGTAGTCGTACCGGGCCTGGAGTTGCCGACGAGCAGTATCAGCTCTGCGGGTAGAAGTCGTCGTGGTCGACGGTGAAGTGGTACTGGCGGCCGACGAACGCGAACCCGTGCCCCAGTTCGAGGAGTACCTGTTCGAGGCGTGTCATCAGTGCCGCTTCGAGTTCTCGTTCCGCGGCCCGCTCGTCGAGATCGAAGAAATCGAAGATGTACGGGCCGCGGACGAGTTGCTGTGCGAGGTCGGAGTCCTGTGGAGGAAGATGGTCCGGAAAATTCGACGGCGCGGCACCTACACGGCGATGTAACTGCCCGACGATCTGATGAGTCAGAACGTGACGCGACCACCCGTGTTCTGCTGCGCGAGCTGCGTACCAGTCGCGAAGCTCTCGGTTGTCGGGCTTCTCGAGAAGGACCGTCACATGTCCCATGGCAATTGTGCGACAGGCTGTTGCACTATTTCCTGGGCCAGGCGTCCGCGAAGGACCGCATGTAGAAGAGATTGCGGCGCGAGAGACCGCGCATGTGTGGAAACTCGGAGCGCAGGTCCCTGGCCAGTTGGTCGACGAACCTGTGCTTCGAGTTCGTCCAGGAATTGCGGATAGTCCTCGGGAAGCCGATGGTCTTCTCGGTCACGGCCACATGGTGCCCTCGGGATACGACAGAAATACGAATGCCGACGTCGTCATGGCCAGCGATCGAAGGGTGCCGTCGCATCGCGCTCACCCGGCGATTCGTATCTGTTGCCGACGGGTATCGCCTCATCATGAACCTGCACGAACTCCTGCGCGCCGTCGAATCGTTCGACGCTGTGGATCGGCCCGCCGAGCGCATCGCGCAGCGCATGCGGCGAGTCCTCGACGGCTCCGTCGTCGACGACCTGCTCCGAGGTTCCTGGCTCGGACACCCCGTCCATCCGCTTCTCGTCACCGTCCCGATCGGGTCGTGGGTGTCCGCGGCGGCGTTGGACGCGCTGCCCGGGCAGCGCACCGCGTCCCGGCGACTCGTCGCGTTGGGACTGGGCGCGGCGGTCCCGACGATCGTCACCGGCTACACCGACTTCTCCACCCTGGAGGATGCCCCTCAGCGCAGGGTCGGTGCGGTGCACGCCGTGTCCAACGCGATCGGGGTGATCTGCATGGCGACGTCCTATCGCGCGCGACGTGCCCGCCACGACCGGGCGGGGACGATGTGGACTTTGATCGGTCTCGGCGCGGTCGGAGTCGGTGGCGCTCTCGGCGGTCACCTCTCCTACGCCCAGGGTGGCGGAGTGTATCGGTGGCAGCGACCGTCCGAGAGTGTCGATCTTGCAGCCGAACTCGAGGACATCGGCGCCAAGCGCTGAGCACTAGTCCCCGAGGTTCACAACCGAGAAACGAGGCTCACAACCCTGATGGTCGACCACCAGGATTGTGAACCTCCGTCTATCCGCACACGGCGGTCAGCGCGATCTCGAGCGGTGCCCCGCCGGGCAGGGTGTGGACGCCGACGGCGGTGCGCGCCGGTAGCGCATCCACACCGAGTTCGCGTTCGATCAGGTCCGACGCGCCGTCCGCGACCACCGACAGATCGACGAAACCGGGCGCGCTCGCGACGTAGACGACCATCTCGACCGGCCGGAACGACGTGGCCTCCGGCAGCGTCGCGCGGATCGCTGCCAACGCGTTGCCCACCGCGACGACCGCGGCGGCCCGGGCCTGTTCGACGGTGACCTCCGCGCCGACCCGTCCGGTGAGGATCAGCTCGCCGTCTCGCCGTGGGGTCATGCCCGCCGTGCGGACGGTGTCGCCGGCCAACACGGCCGGGACGTATCGCCCCTGCGGACGCGGTGCGACAGCGGTCACATCAGTGGACACCCATGGCGAAGCAATGTCAGAGGACACCCAGAGCCACCCCCTCCTGTCGTGGATCGCTGCCGCCGGAGAGCACCCCGCGGTCGTCGATCGAGATCACCTGCGCGCTGCCCTCGGCGTCGAGTGGTTCGAGCACTTCCACCAGGTGGCCGAGTTCGCGCAGTTCGTCGCACACGCCGTCGGCGACGTCGCCTTCGATCCGCAATGCGGTCGGTTCGCCGAGCACGTTGGCGTCCGATCCCGGGAAGACGGTGAAGCGCGGCGCCGAGACCGCCTCCTGGGGGTCGAGACCGTGGTCGAGCAGGTGCGACAGCAACTGCATGTTCCACTGCACCTGGCCGTCGCCACCGGGCGTGTTGCCCACATGCCGCAGCTCACCCGCCGAGTCGGTGACGATCCACGCGTTGAGTGTGTGCAGGGGCTTGCGGCGCGGCGCCACCTCGTTCGGATGCCCGTCGATCAGGTAGGCACCGCGACCGAGCCGGTTGTTGAGCACGATGCCGGTGCCGGGCACGGTGAGCTTCGCTCCGAAGGTGAACGCCAGCGAGTGGATGAACGACACCGCCCGCCCCTCGGAGTCCACGGCGACGAACGACGTCGTGTCCCCGGCGGAGACGGCGAACGCCTCGGCCGGTGCACGCCCGTCGATCCGTGCGCGACCGGCTGCGATGTTCGCGGGATCGAGCACCCGTGCGACCCCGTCGTTGTCCGACGAGCACCAGCGGAGCCTGTCTTCGAAGGCGACGGTGGCCGCGCGGGCCATCCGGTCGATCGATGCCGCGCCGAGCACAGGGTGGGTGCCGAGCGCGTCGTCGCACAGGGCGGCCTGGTGCAGCACCATCCATCCCGGTGTGGGGAGCGGGGTCTGGTGCACGACGTGACCGGCATAGCTGCCGGTGAGCGCCGCCTCCGCGTCCACTGACGCCCCGGCCTGCCATTCGTCGCCGCTGAACGGTGCTCCGCCCCCCTGCAGCGCAGCCACGCAGCGTTCGGCGAGCGTGCCGGTGTAGAACGATGCCGGATCCTCGGCCAGGGCACGGATCGTGCGGGCCAGATCGGGCTGGGGAAGCACGTCGCCGAGGCGCGGGACCCGGTCGCCCGGTGCGTACACCGAGGCGAGTCCGGCGTCGCCGCGGATCGCATGCAGAGCGGTCTGCACGTCGGTTCGGGTCTTCGCCGAGCACGGCAGGCCGCTCTCGGCGATCCGGGCTGCCGGCGCCCACAGTTCGGGCANGCTCCCCGCCGGTGCAGTGCCGCCAGCGCGGCGGGTGCGCCGGGAACGGCGACGGCGAGCGCCCCGTCGAGCGGGATCGTGTCGAGTCCCCGTGCCCGGTAGAAATCCGGTGTACCGCCGTCGGGTCCGTAACCGCTGCCGTTGACGGTCCACACCGACCCGTCGGGCTCGCGGACCACGGCGAACGCGTCGCCGCCGATGCCGCACTGCCCGGGCAGGGTCAGCCACGTGACCGCTGCCATCGCCAGGGCCGCGTCGACGGCGTTGCCACCGTCCTCGAGGACGCGGACCCCGGCGAGGCTCGCGAGCGGATGACTCGACGCGACCATGCCTCCGGTCGCGACCGTCGCCGGTCGTGTCGCGCGCCGACTCATGCCGATCGCATCCGACGTCGACGGGGTCCTTCCGGCGGCTCGGCGGGGTCGATCCCGACGAAGATCTCGCCGTCGCGCTCCTCGCACGGATAGGTCTTGATGGGCTCGGTGGCCGGCGGGCAGATCGGCTCACCGGTCTCGAGGTCGAATGCGCTTCCGTGGCAGGAGCATCCGATGCCGTCCTGGACGAGCTTGCCGGACGACAGCAGGCAGTCGAGGTGTGAGCAGTAGTTGGACGTCGCGTACGCCTTGCCGTCCAGTCGGGAGATGGCGAACTCGTAGTCCTCGGCGTAGAACCGGCGGACGATGCCTTCGGGCACCTGCCCGGATCGGGCCACTCGCTTGAACTCCATGGTCTTTCCTCCAGGCTTGTCGAGGGTCGGTGTCGCCGGTCAGGCGTCGGGGGACAGGTAGACGGTCTTCTCGGACTGGTAGAACTGCATGAGCGTGGGGCCGGCCTGTTCCTTGAAGGTCTGCGTGCTCGACTGCTTGTAGCCGCCGAACGGCGCGTTCATGGCCATTCCCGTCGTGGGCTGGTTGACCTTCACGAGCCCGGTCCGCGACCCGGCGATGAAACGCTGTGCAGCGGACAGACTCCGGGTGACGACCGAGGCGCTGAGCCCGAAGGCGGTGTCATTCGCCAGAGCCAGGGCCTCGTCGAAGGAGCCGGCGCGCTGGAAGGCCAGGACCGGGCCGAAGATCTCGTCGGTGAGCAGGCGCATCCCCGGGGCGGTGTCTGCGAACACTGTGGGCCGCACGAAGAATCCGTCTCGCAGCGCGTCGTCCTCGCATCGCACGCCGCCGCACACGAGCCGTGCGCCTTCGTCCGTGCCGATGGTGACGTACTCGAGGAACTTGTCGAGCTGACCGCGACCCGCGAGCGGGCCGACATCGACGGCGGCACCCGAACCTGGTCCCACCCGCAGTGCGAGGGTGCGTTCGGCGACCTTCTCGAGCAACTCGTCGTGGATTGCGTCGACGGCGACGACCCGGCTGGTGCCGGTGCACGCCTGGCCCGACAACCCGAAGGCGCCCTTGACGATCAGTGCGGCTGCGGCGTCGAGGTCGGCGTCGGCCAGCACGACGACGGGATTCTTGCCGCCCATCTCCAGCTGCACGCGCCGGTCGGGGCCGACGCTGCGGTGGATGGCGCGTCCGACCTCGGTGGAGCCGGTGAAGGTCACGGCCGCGACCCGTTCGTCGCCGGACACGGCCGCGCCTGCCTTGCCGTCGCCCTGGACGAGTGCGATCGCGCCGGGCGGCAGACCACCGGCGAGGAGGGCCTCGACGAGTCGCTGCCCCATCAGCGGGGTGATCTCGGACGGCTTGAACAGCACCGTGTTGCCGGCGGCGAGCGCCGGACCGAGCTTGCGGGAGGGGATGTTGAGCGGGAAGTTCCACGGTGTGATGGCACCGACGATCCCGATCGGTTCGCGCACGGTGTAGATCGTCGTGGATCCGGGGGCCGGGAAGGTCGCACCGGTGGCGCGCAGTGCCTCACCTGCGTAGAAGCGCAGGTTCATGGGGGTGCGAGTCACCTCCATCGACGCCTCGGCGCGGGTCTTGCCCTCTTCGCGGATCAGTTCGTCGACGAGTTCGGCCGAGTGTGCGGCGAGGTGGTCGGCGGCTGCTTCGAGGATCGCGGCGCGGCGTTCGGGCGGGGCGGCGGCCCATTCGGGCGCGGCCTTGTCGAGAGCATCGACCGCGTTGCGGACGTCGATGGCGTCGGAGTCCGGGAAGGTGCCGATCAGATCGGTCTCGTCGGCGGGGTTGCGGCGTTCGAAGACCGCGCCGGAGGCGGCCGGTACCCAGTTGCCGTCGATGTGGTTCAGTCCGGTGATCGTCATGCGGGTTCGACCTCCTCGTACATCTCCCACAGATCGGTGTCCTCGTCGGCGAGCAGCGCTGCGTCGACCCTGCGGCCGATGAGTTCGCGGGCCGCCATGATGTCCTCGCCGCGGTCCATCGCGAAGGCAGCGGTCAGAACGTCGCCGGCGAGGTAGAAGACCGAGAACTCTCCGCTGTCGGTGTCACCGCGGACGACGAGTTCGGTTGTTCCGGAAGCTGATCCGGCGAACTGGATGTTGGTGTCGTACTGATCGGACCAGAACCAGTGCGGGTCGTCGGAGAGCGACTGCCGCCCGACGATCGCGTCGGCGACCACCGCGGCCTGGCGGTTCGCGTTGTCGAAGTGTTCGACGCGCACGTGCCGGCCTTCGCGCGGAAAGAACCGCTTCGCGACATCGCCTGCCGCATAGATGTTCTCGACCGAGGTGCGCCCGGTGGCGTCGACCACGATCCCGCCGTCGACGGCGAGTCCGCTCGCCGCCGCGATGTCGGTGTTGGGGACGATGCCGATGCCGACGACCACGGCGTCGGCCTCGACGATTCCGGTGGTGGTCGCGATCCGCACGCCATCATCGGAGGTGGTCACCGAGGCGACGCCCGTGCCGGCGCGCAGGTCGACACCGTTGCGGTGGTGCAGTTCGGCGCAGTGCCGGCCGACCTGCTCGCCGAGGATGCCTCCGAGGAGGTGTTCGGCCTGTTCGAGGACCGTCACCGTCACGCCGAGAGATCTTGCGGTCGCTGCGATCTCGAGTCCGATGAAGCCCCCGCCGACGATCGCGAGACTCGAGCCCGGGGTCAGGCGGGCTGCGAGGGCGGTCGCGTCGTCGAGGGTGCGCAGGTAGTGGACGAGATCGGGCCGGGATCCGGTGGTGGTGAGGGTGCGGGGGCGTCCGCCCGTGGCGAGGACGATCGCGTCGGCGGCGATCTCGCCGCCGTCGAACTCGACGGTGCGGGTCGCGGTGTCGATGCGCTGAACCGACACACCCTTTCGGATGTCGATGTCGTTGGCGTCGAGCCATTTCCGGGTCAGCAGTGCGAGTGAGTCGACTCCTTCGCGGCCTGCGAGGAATTCCTTCGACAGGGGTGGGCGCTGGTAGGGGGCGTGCTGCTCGTCGCCGAGCAGCACGATACGTCCGTCGAAGCCGCGGCGGCGCAGGGTGCGTGCGGCGACGGCGGCGACCTGGCCGGCGCCCACTGTGACTACGGTGCGAACGGTCATGCCGAGCACTCCTTTCCGGATGCGGCCGGTGCCGGACGCGGGGTGGGGTCGACGAGGACGGTCTCGTCGCGCACGAGGACGGGATAGACCGGCTGGCAGAGGTCCTGGTCCTCTTCGTATCCGGTCTCGAGATCGAAGCGCCACTGGTGGCCGGGGCAGATGACCCGGCCGTGCAGAAGCGTGCCCTTCGCGAGCGAACGGTCCTGGTGGATGCACAGGTCGGCGAAGGCGTAGATGCGGTCGTTCGCATGGAACAGTGCGATCGCGAGGCCGTCGACCTCCACGCGGAGTTTGCGGCGGCGGGTCACCTCTTTCACCGTGGCGACGGCGACCCAGGTCGGGGACTCCGCGGCGGTGTCGGTGCCGGCGGTCCCGCTGCCCATGATTTCGGTGGACATGCTTCTCCTTCGCTCGTGTGCGAGACCGGGAGCGGAAGCCGCGAGCGACTTCCGCTCCCGCGCATCGGATCAGGCGGACGCCAGCTCCAGATCGGGGGCGACGTACGTGTCGTACAGGCCCTTCGTGTACGAGAAACGCATCTCCGCTCCCCAGCGAACGAGCTGCAGGCAGCGCTGCTGCAGCTGCGGGGTGTCGGCGCAGTCGAGGACGATCTGGTAGCCGCGCTCACCGTGCACCACGTCCGAGGTGATGTGCAGGTCGAAGAACTCGATCTCGTCCTCGGTGAAGCCGTACACCTCGCGGAGCGGGACGATCTGCTTCTTGTAGATGCTCGGCACCTGCGATTCGAGGCCCACGACAAGGGCCGCGGTGGCGACGACGAAGTGTTCGCGCTGCGACACCGCGTAGCACCAGGCCTGCAGTCCGCGGGTGACCGCGTTCATGTTGTTCGGATCCTCGACGCGCTCCTTGGTGGTGCCGCACGCCTCGGCGAACTTGATGAGCAGGTCGGTGTGCCGGATGTCGGCCAGCTCCTCCTCGTACATGTTCTGGAGGGTGAAGTCCTTGGCGTCGGTGAAGTGATCGGGGGTGTTGGAGTAGATGTTCGCCAGGTAGTCGGCGAAGGGGCCGACGTAGTGGTAGTGGTTCTCGGCCCACCGGGCGAAGTGGTGCTTCTCGAGCTTGCCCTCGGCCCACGCCTTGCTGAACGATGCGTTCTTCGCTTCGCGTCCCTTGATGGCGTCTTCGAGTGCGGCGCGGAATTCGTCGCGTCCGAGCAGTTCGGTCATGATGATGCCTTTCGATGAGGAGGTCGTGCGGGGGGATGCGATCAGGCGTTGATCGCGGAGGTCAGGGCTTCGAATTCGGCGATCATGGCGGCGCCGACCGCTTTGTCCTGCTCGCCGTTGCCGCCGCTGATGCCGACGGCGCCGACGATCTGTCCGTCGTAGACGAGGGGGAAGCCGCCGACGAAGATCGCGAACTTCCCGGGGAGCATGTGGCTGATGCCGAACGCTTCGTTGCCGGGGAGTGCGGGTCCGTTGGGACCCTCGTTGAACAGGTGGGTGGCGCGCTCGTGGCCGGCGGCGGTGAACGCCTTCGCCATGGCGATCTCGACGCCGGTGAGGCGGGCGCCGGGAAGCCGGTGCAGAGCAATGACGTTCGCGCTCTCGTCGCAGACGCAGAGGGTCTGCTTCACGCCGATCTCCTCGGCCTTCGCGCGGCCGGCGGCCAGCAGGGGGAGTGCGTCGTCGAGGGTGATGCGGTGGATTCGATGCATTGGTCTCCACTTTCGGAGTCGGGTCGGAGAGTCGGACGATTCCTGGTCCGCGTCGGGATCCGTGTGCGTCCCGCCGATGTCGCGTCGCTGAAGTGTCGGCGGGTGCCGGAGCGGTGGAGCGGTGTGTCCGGCGTGGCTCATTTCTAACAGGGCCGTGCGCCGATGGGGACGGTCAGGATCACCGTCGTTTTCGGGATTCGGTGTACACAGTGCACATGCGTCTGGGGCGCATGACTCTGGTATCTGGTGTAGAAAGTGCACACCGCCACGGTGTCGACGGGCCCACCCCCTCACAGCCCGCCGATGCTCCCGATGGAAGCAGGTCCCCATGGAATCGAGCCCGCGTCTGACAGTCCGAGGGCTGCTCGACGAACCGCTCATGGAGGGCGCCCGGGTCGTGGATCGGGAGGCCGATCTCGACCGGGCGCTCACCTGGGTGCTGCCGTTCGGCGAGGTCGTCGGCCGATTCGATGATCTCACCGGCGTCGCCGTGTACATGCGGCCGGAGGCACTGGCCGACAGCGCGCACGCCCTGTCCGCGCTCGCGGCCCGCGACGCGGCGGCCTTGGTCGTCGACGGCGCGGTGCCCGCCGGAATGTCCTTGCCGGCAGGACTGGTGGTGATCGAACTCGACCTGCCCGTCGGATTCGCGGCACTCAACCGGTTGCTCGCCGAGCGGTCGCTGATGCAGGAAGTGCACGTCATGCGCTATTCCGCGCACGTGCACTCGACGCTCGCCGGTCTGCTGCACCGCGGCGCGGGACTGACCCTGCTCGTCAAGGAGGTCTCGGCGCTCGCACAGCATCCGGCGATCGCACTCGATGCACGTGGTCAGGCCGTCGCCTTCCACGGCGTGGATGCCGTTCGGGCGGAAGAGATCTCGACGATACTGCACAAGCAGCTGTCGACGGTGACGGCCGCGGAACGTCACGCCCCCCACGACACCCGCGTGCTGGAGGAGGTCGTCGGAGGCACACCCTGGACGTGCACGGCCAGCACCATCCGGCTCGGCAAACGGTTCGAGGGCTGGGTGGTCGTGCTCGCCTCGGGCGCGTCTCCCGGACCGCACGAGCTGGCCCAGCACGCGGTCGTCACCGAACAGGCGACGGCGATCATCGGATCGGAGATGCTGCGGCAACGCAGTGTCGACGAGGCCGAGGAACGGGCCCGCGGCGATTTCGTGCAGGCGCTGGTGCACGGCAGTTTCACCAGCCAGCACGACATGCAGGCGCGCGCCGAGTACCACGACATCGATCTCACCTCGTCGTTCGCGGTCTTCGTCGCGCCCGGTTACGGGGAGAACCCGGCCGGTCCGGGTGGCGACGAATCCGGTGGACTGTTGCGGTTGGCCCGGTACGCGGCGAGCGTCCTGCCCCACCCGTCGGTGCGCTCGTATGTCACGGTGATCGGCGACGTCCTGGTGGTGGTGCGGTCGCTCCGCTACCGCGACCCGAGCGACGTCGAACTCGAGATCGCCGAATACGCCGACGCGGTGTCGCAGGACCTGTCCCGCCGGCGCGTGCGTCCGGTGCCCGTCGCCCACGGCGCTCCGGCCGTCGGCGTGGACCAGATCCGGGAGAGCTACCGGCAGGCCCGCGTGGCGCTCGGCATCGGGCAGCGGCTCGGGATGTCGGGTTCGGTGGCCTACCGCGACCTGCGGGGTTACGGTGTGCTCGAGCTGGTCGCCGAGACCGATCGCAGCCGCAGATTCGTCGGCGACGTATTCGGGACGCTCAAGCCCGGCACCGACCTGTACGACACCCTGCTGGCCTATCTCGCGGCCGGCGGGAACGTCAACGCGGCGGCGCGGGAGCTGTCGGTCCACCGCAACACGATGCTGTCGAAGCTGGACCGGATCTCCCGTGCGATGGGGATGGACGTCCGGCTGCCGGAGAACCAGTTCACGGCCTGGCTCGCCGTCCGCCTCGAGCTTCTCGACCGGTTGCGCACCTCGGTCGAGAACGAGATCAACTACCGCTGAGAGCGGTCGACTCGGAGCCGGTCGGTGCGTGATCCTCGGGGTCGGCCCCCAGGAACGACGCGGCGAACCCCGCGCACACGACCACGGCGCACACCGCGAAGAGCGGTCCGACCGTCCACGAACCGAGCGCGACGGTCACCCACGCGGCCCCGACGGCGGAGCCGCCGAAGCGGATCAGGTTGAACACCCCCAGGCCCGTCCCGCGCTCGCCCGCCGGGGACCGCGTCGAGCCGGCCGCCGCGGGGGTCTGCACGGCGGCGATGCCGGCACCGGTGATCGCCAGGACGGTCGCGACGAGCCACAGCCGCGGTTCGTCCGCCGAGAGGACGACGGCAAGCGCGATCTGACCGACGAGCAGCACCACCAGTCCCGCCCGCAACATGTGCCGTCCGCCGACGCGATCGACAGTGCGGCCGACCACCGGTGCGAGGACCGCCATGACTGCGGGCAGTGCGAACAGGATCGCCCCGGCCGTGGCCGTCGACGCGCCCGTCGCGTGCAACCGCAGCGGCACCGCCAGCAGAGCGGCGCCCAGGCAGAACATCTGCGCGAAGGCGGCGGCCGCGCTCCGCGCGAATCTGCTCTCGACCAACAGTCGGACGTCGACGAACGGCACGTCCGCGCGTAGGCAGTGCACGACGAAACCGACCAGTACGACGATCGAGACCGCCAGGGCGATCCCCGCGACGGACGTGGGAACACCTGCTTGTCCGAACATGCTCAGTCCCAGCACGACTCCGGCGGAACCGAGGGTCAGTGCGATCGCACCGGGCACGTCGAGGGTCATCCGGCGGCCGGGGAAGATCGGGATCCAGCGCAACGTCCCGGCAAGACCGATCAGTGCAATCGGGATCATCGGGACGAATACCCATCGCCAACCCCAATGTCCCGCAACGAAACCGCCGAGGGTGGGGCCGATGGCCTGACCGAGTCCGTTCACGGTGGCCCACGCGCCCACCGCGCGTGCGCGTCGATGCGCGCCGAACAGCCACGCGATCAACCCCATGACAGCAGGCGCAAATGCAGCCGCCGCGACTCCGCCGAGGGCGCGCCAGACCACGAGGATCTCGAGGGTCGGCGCCGTCGCCGCTCCGGCCGCACAGATCGCGGTGCCGAGCAGGGCACCGCAGTAGACGCGACGCCGACCGTATCGGTCACCGATGTACCCTGCAAAGGGCATTGTCGCAGCAAAAGTGAGAAGGAAGCCGACGGCCAGGAGTGCGCCGTCTTCGAGGCTCGCGTCGAAGTCGGAAAGTATCTGTGGCAGTGGGACATTGATGATGTTGTTGCTCAATGTCCCGACGAGGGTTCCGGCGAGCAGGGCGGACAGGGCCAGGGGAGTGCCCGTATCCGTCTCGGCTGCCGGCGCTGCCGGTGTATCGGTGCGAGTGGTCATCGAACTCTCCGGAACCTCGGGGAACTGCGCGGCACGGTTCGTACCGTCGAACCACTTTCGCACTGCGCTACCGTCGGATGCATCGCCATCGCGGAGTGAAGGTGCACATCGGATCCGCGTGAGCCGGTGCAGGGTGCATATTCGACGACGTCATGAGGGCGGCGCGGGGCGCGCGACACATGTTCGTAGCAATATTTCACACCGGAGCGCTTCGTCGTCACGAAATCGCAAAAGTGGAACACAGTGCACAACTAGCGTGGCGGGCACTGTGCACCGTTCTCGTTGACCGAGCACGGGCCGTAGCGGAAAGTTCCCCCAATACATCGAGTTCCCATTCACCGTCCACGAACACAGCCCGACTCGTTCCACCCCCTGTCGAAGGAATCGCCTTGGACGTACAACTCACCGCCGCGCACTGGGTCTACCTGGCCGGCATCCTCGTCATCCTGGCCACCATGGCCCTGCGGAAGAACATCGTCGTTCCTGCAGTCGTCGCAACCTTCCTGACCGCACTGACGTTCTCCGGCAGCATCGTCACGGGACTGTCGGCCATCTTCAATGCGAGCCTCGTCGCGGCGAAGGAACTGTTCAACATCTTCCTCATCATCGCGATGGTCACGGCCATGCTCGGCGCGCTGCGCCAGCTCGGCGCCGACCGGATGATGGTCGCGCCGTTCCGGCGGGTCATGCGTGCGGGCACCAGCAGCTTCCTCGTCCTCGCCGCGGTCACCTACGTGATCTCCCTGTTCTTCTGGCCCACCCCGGCCGTGCCCCTCGTCGGCGCGGTGCTCATCCCCGTCGCGATCCGCGCGGGCATGTCCCCGCTGTCGGTGGGCATGGTCATCGCGATCTGCGGCCAGGGCATGGCGCTGTCCTCGGACTACATCATCAAGGTGGCGCCCGGTATCTCCGCATCGGCGGCCGGCGTCGAGGCCGACGCCGTGGCGGACAAAGCCATGGTCCTGTCCCTGATCGTCGGCGGCACGGCTCTGCTGATCACCTACCTCGTGCAGAAGCGGCATTGGCGTGCACCGTCCCCCGACCTCCTCGTCGAGTGGGAGGCCGCAGCCGACCGCGGCATCGGTGACACAGCCGACCGCGGCATCGGTGACACAGCCGACCGCGGCATCGGCGAGACCCGTGACGACTCCTCGGGCGACGGGGGTGGCTCCCGTCCTCCGCGTCGGCCGGAACCCGCCGGTGGCCCCAGCGGCGGCGGAGAGCAGGCGGCGACGGCCACGGCGGTGCTCGTGGCGCCGTCCGACCCGATCGCCGACCCCGACTCCGCGGCGGAGAAGGAACGCCGCGGTACCGCGAAGGCGTTCGCGATGCTCGTGCCGCTCGCCTACCTCGCGTTCATCGTCTACTTGATGCTGGGCAAGTTCACCGAGGTCGTGCCGCCACTGCAGGGTGGTGACGCCGCCGCGATCGTGGGTGGGATCGCAGCGCTGATCCTGTTCGCCGCCGCAGCGTCGACCGACCGCGGAGGTTTCCTCGAGACCACCTCGGACCATCTCGTCGACGGCCTGGTCTTCGCCTTCAAGGCCATGGGCTGCGTCCTCCCGATCGCCGGCTTCTTCTTCATCGGCAATCCGGAGTTCGCGGGACCGATCCTCGGCATCTCCGCCGACGCCGCAGGCCCGGCTATCCTGTTCGACCTCGTGACCACGGTGCAGTCGCACCTTCCGCAGAACGCCTTCATCACGTCCTTCGGCATCCTGCTCATCGGCCTCGTCGCCGGGCTCGACGGGTCCGGATTCAGCGGACTGCCCCTCACCGGTGCGCTGTCGGGTGCTCTCGGACCGGCCGTCGACGTCGACCCCTCGACGCTCGCGGCGATCGGTCAGATGGGCAACATCTGGGCCGGTGGCGGCGTCATCATCGCCTGGTCCTCGCTGGTCGCGGTGGCCGGTTTCGCCCGGGTGCCCGTGCTCGATCTCGCCCGCAAGTGCTTCCTGCCGGTGATGGCGGGGCTGATCCTCTCGACCGTCTTCGCAGTCCTGGTGTTCTGACGACGGCGCGTATTCCGACGGAAGCGACCGGGTCCCTGCTTCAGGGGCCCGGTCGTTCCGGGAGGGTCAGGATCCGGTAGCCGAGTTCGTGGAGACGGCGGTGCTCGATCCAGCGTTCCCGGGTCCACGCCGGCTCGGTGTGCGCGGCGATGACGGCCGCGGTGGTGGATGCGTGGAGGTCGAACTCGAGGTCGCGGCGCAGTTCGGGCAGCTCGCGGACGTCCGTCGACGCGGCGATTCTCGTGACGGCGTCGCGGACGCGGCCGTCGGCGAAGTCGAGGACGCGACGGTGGGCCCGGGGAAGTACGCCCCACAGCACCGCGAGCGCGACGAGGACGCCGACAACGGTCTCGAGGAAGCGGTCGCGCGCGACCGTCACCAGATCGCCGGGGGCACCCAACCCGCCGAGGACGACGACGAGTGGGGTGATGAAGACCATCGCCAGGCCGTAGTTCCGCACCAGGAACATTTCCGTGCCGGCCATCACCGCGGCCAGCACCACGACGAGGGCGACACCACCGGGATGGAAAGGCGTCAGGCAGGCCACCAGGACGAGTCCGAGCACGGTGCCGAGGAAGCGGTGCGCCGCCCGGTAGGAGCCGAGGATCCGATCCGGTCCCTGATGCAGGATCATCGCGGCCGTGATGACCGCCCAGTCGGGACGTCCGACGCCCAGCGCGATGGCGATCGTCCCGGCGAGAGGTCCCGCGACGAGCAGGCGCACCGCGATCGTCGCCGACCGGCTGCGCAGGTGCGCGGCGCGCGCGAGGCGGTACCGCACGGAGGGGCGTCGCAGCGGGGTCCGCAGTCGCAGATCGTCCTCGGGAACTGCCTCGTCCCGCGGACGCTCGTCCAGTGTCTCCGCGCATCGGAGGTGCGCCGCGCGCAGCGTCTGCTCCAGCGGATGCCCCGAATCGATGAGTCCGGCGTCGTGCAGGCACTGCCAGGCCGCGTGCAGATCGTGGACCGCGGCGCGGCGATTGCCGGGTGAGTTCTCCTCGAAGACCGCGTCGACGGCAGCGACCGCCGCGGCCACGGCGGTGCGTTCCGGGGTTCGCGGCCGGAACGGGGCACCGGACATGGAGGCCACGACGGCCGTTCCGGCGCCGATCGCGGTCCACGCCGAGACCGTCGGGACGGACACTCCCAGCGCGGGGAGAGCGGATGCGATCTCGAGGGACAGCAACATCAGGAAGGCGCCGGGCGCACCCATCCGCAGGGCGTCGACGACGAAGGCGCACACCGCGACGGTCGCGGTCATCGCCGCGACGACCACCAGGTACCACCACGCCGACCCGCCCGCGGCCAGTTCGTGGTGGACGACCGAACCTGCGAGGGCACCGATCGTCGCCAGTGTCACGAGCACCGTCCCGATGACGGCGACCGCTCGGGCACGGACGCGATAGGGGCGTTGCTCGCCGTAGACGACGGCGAAAGCGCCGAGTGTGGCGATGGCGGAGACGGCGCCGAATCCGAGAGCGACGCCCACGAGACCGGGCACCGCGACCGTGGCGGCTGCGCGCGCGGCGCCGGGCCACCGGCGTCCTTGCCGGGGAACCGACAGCATCGCCGTCCGCAACGGGGCGGGGGTGGGCAGCGGAAGGTCGACGACCCGATGATCTCCGCTCGCTTCCGCCACGTCGTACCACCCTAGGAACCGACGGGGCACTGCTTACCGCCGGCAGGCGCACATGAGGCGCAGGTCACTGGGCTGATCCGCCGTACTTCCCACGAAATATCCGACCCGGAATTCCGCGGCGTGCGAATTACGAACGTATCGAATTCGCCGGTGGAAAATGCGTCGACTCGCATATTTCTCGTAAATAGGATAGAAGAGGGGAGCGCCTGTTTCGAAGTCGGGAGAAATTCACCCGGCCCCGTGAAAGGACATTCCATGGCACTCAATGTTGTGTTGTTGTTACTGGTACTGGCTGCGGCCTTCGCGTCCGTCGCCGCTCTTCATTCGGCGGACGAGCGCCGCACCCGAAATCCCTGAGTGAATTCGGGGCGACGCGGATCCGGCAGCCCACGGAAATATCCGCGTCGGCATCCTCGGTCGTGGGGGAGGTTGTGTGCGTTTCCGTCGGGAGAATCGCACACAACCTCCCCTCGGTTGTGGTAGGTGCACGACGTCTGCCCGACGAGGGACGCCGGCGGCGATCCCGGAAGGTCGGGACAGTCGTCCCTTCCACCCGGGACATCGGGCACCGGATCGTTCCTTTACGACGCGCAGGGCGTCGCATCGATCCGAAGGGACCTTCATGAACACTCTCGGCACCGAGACCGAACCCCTCGCGCCGATCGCTCCCGATCGTCGTGGCCCCGGTTCGCTCTGGGCGTGGACGGGTGCGGTCGCCGGCCTCGCCGGCGTCGTGGGCATCCAGGCGAGCATGGCGATGAGCGCGGCATACAACGAGCGCACCGCCGGCAACGCGGTGGCGATCATGACCGAGTTCGCCGGGCAGCACACGCCCATGCTCGTCATGCACCTGACGCTGATGGTGTCGACGACGCTGCTGCTCGTCTTCGCCGCCGGACTGCAGCGCCGACTGCGCGCAGGCACTCCGGAATTCAGCCTCGTGCCGACGGTCGCGGCATTCGGTCTCGTGCTCACCTCGGTCGCGACCCTCATGGGCACCGGACTCGACACCGAGTTGCTGTTCGGCCTCGGCAACACCGATCAGATGGTGCCCGAGGTGGCGGTCTTCGCCTCGCATTGGATGGGCACCATCCCATGGCTGTGGGTCGGTGCCGGTGTCAGCGGCGTCGCGGTCGCGGTCGCGGTCCTGCATCACCGCGCGGCGCCCCGGTGGATCGGTTGGGCGAGCATCGTTCTCGGTGGTCTGACACTGCTCCTCGGCATCTCCCCACTGCAGTACATGGCCGGCTTCACCGGCCCGGTGTGGGTGCTGGTGGCCGGAGTCGGCTTCGCCCTCGCGGACCGGCGTGCACGTTAGTGCCACTGCGAGCGGCCCAGCGGCGTATACCTGCCGCGTCAAGGACACGGCGGTGCATACTCACCGCACCATGAAGGNGGCGGGTACCGGGGCTCCGGTACCCGCCGCAGTCGTGGCCGTCGTCTCCTGGCTGCTCGCCGTGGCGGCCGTCGTCGTGTTCGTCGCGGCACGGCCCGCGCTCGATTCCGACCAGCTGTTCTTCCTCGTCGACGTCGTCGGAGCCGCCGTCTACGGGACGGTCGCCGGGGTGATCCTCGCCCGCCGGATCCACGCCGTGCCGATCCTGCTGGCCGTCGCGTCGATCGGCGTCGGTGTGGCAGCGATGTCCTACAGCTGGACCCAGCTCGCCCTCGTCCGCCCCGAACTGCCCGTCGGATTCCTCGGTCCGCTGCAGAACACCACCTGGATCCCCGGGACACTCGCGTTGTTCCTGGTGGTGCCGTGGCTCGTCCGCGACCGCCCGGCCGATCCCGCGGTGCGGGCCGGGATCGGCGTCGGTGTCCTGACGATCGCCTGGTTCTTCTGGGCGCGCACCTTCACCGACATCGCCGACATCTGGTTCGTCGGACCCGTTGTGGCCGTGGGTTTCCTGACCTCCGGGCACGTCGAGTGGCGTCGCCGTCACGCCTCGGCGGGCGAACGATCCGGGACGGGATGGCTCGCGCTCGGCAGTGCCCTGATGACAGCCTCGTACATCCCGTTGGCGGTCCCGGACGTGCCGTGGATGCTCACACCGCTGCTCCACCTCGCGACGCAGGCCTTCTATCCCGTCGCGATCCTTGCCGTCGTGCTGCGCCAACGACTCTGGGGCATCGACCTCGCGGTGGGTCGCGCCGCGCTCGCCGGCAGTCTCACCGCCGTGCTCGTCACCTCCTATCTCGCGGTGACGGTCGCGGTGTCGCTGGTGCTCCCGAACGAATCGGTCTTCGCCCAGGCGGTCGCCGCCACCGCCGTCGCCCTGGCCGTGCAGCCGGTGCGGATGTGGCTCGGCCGGAAGGTGCACCGCCTCGTCTACGGCGACGGCGTCGACCCGGCACGCGCCGTCCGGATCCTCGGGCGGCACTTCGCCGGTGCCGATTCGCCCGACCTGCTGTTGGGCGAACTCGCCGCCGGAATCGGCATCGCACTGCGTCTCGAATCGGTCGAGGTGCGCCGCGGCGGCGACGTGATCGCACGCTGGGGGACCGCGACCGGACCCGTCGAGGAGGTTCCGGTCGGTAACGGCGACGCCACCCTCGCCGTCACCGCACCTCCGGGCGAATCGCTCGGGGCACGCAGCCGGCGGGCGCTCACCGAACTCGCGACCGTCGTCGACGCCGGGCTCGTCGTACTGCGGTCGGCGGAGGACCTCGAAAACGCGCGTCGCCGCCTCACCGAGGTGAGACTCGAGGAACGCCGCACCATCCGCCGCGAACTGCACGACGGTCTCGGCCCGTCGCTCGCCGGGGTGCGGCTCGGCCTGCAGGGCGCACGCAATCTCGTCACCACCGACCCGGACGCCGCGGCCGGACTCGTCGACGAACTGCTCCGCGAACTCGATCGGCAAGTCGACGGTGTCCGCGAGCTCTCGCGCAGTCTGCTGCCCCCGGTTCTCGACGAACTCGGCCTCACCGCCGCACTCGATGAACTCGTGATCACCCACGCCCGCGCGGGATTCCGCGTCGACCTGCGGTCCGACCTCCCCGCCGGGATGTCCGGGCCGATCGCGTGGGCCGCCTACGGCATCACCTCCGAGGCGGTCATCAACGCGCGACGGCATTCCGGTGCCGACGAATGCACGGTGCGGGTCGCGGCGGAGGGCGACGTGCTGGCCCTCGACATCGTCGACGACGGACGAGGACTCGCGACCGACGCACGAATCGGTGTGGGGACGCAGAGCATGCGGGAACGGGCCCGGGAGGTCGGCGGAACGGTGGGCATCGAACCCGGCGACCCGTGCGGTGTCGTGGTGCGGGCGCGGCTACCCTGGTCCGAATCATGAGCGACAACGGAGCGATACGCGTTGCGGTCGTCGACGACCATCCCGTCTTCCGCCTCGGTATGGCGGCACTGCTGGGCACTCTCGACGGGATCGACGTCGTGTGCCAGGCGAGTTCGGTGGGGGAGGCCCTCGAGGTCGTGACCGGCGATGTCGACGTCGTGCTCATGGACATCGAACTCGGCGACGGATCGGGGATCGACGCGGCCCGCAGCATCCTCCGGAAGTCGCCGGGCACCCGCATCCTGATGGTCACGATGCACGAGGACGAGGACATTCTCATCGCCTCCATCCGTGCCGGTGCCTCGGGTTATCTCGTCAAAGGGGCCGATCCGTCGGGGGTCGAACGGGCGATCCGGGCCGTGGCCGACGGTGAGATGATCGTCGGTGCGGCGGTCGCGGCGAAAGCCCTTGCGGCGGTCGCGACCTCCCGCAACACGTCGGCGGTCTTCCCGTATCTGACCGAACGGGAGCGGGAGATCCTCGACCTCGTGGCCCGCGGACTCGACAACGCCGCGATCTCCCGCCGACTCGTGCTCAGCCAGAAGACGGTGCGCAACCACGTGTCCAACATCCTCGGCAAGATCGGTGCAGCCGACCGGGCGAGCGCGATCGTCCGTGCGCGGGAAGCAGGCCTGGGCGTCGACTGACCTGCTGCTCAGGGAGTGACGGTCGTGACGAACGACATCCGGTCGCCGCGGTAGAGCGACCGGCGATGCTCGATCGGGACGTCGTTCTCGTCGTAGGAGATCCGCTCGAGCAGCAGCATCGGTGTGCGGGTGTCGGCGTCGAGCAGCGCCGCCTCGCGCGCATCCGGCAGCGTGGTCTCGATCCGCTCGACCGCCCGCGCGAACGTGATCCCGTAGGAACGGATCGCGGCGTACAGCGACGACGACGGATCGAGCGTCCGGCGCAGATCCGGAAAGCGGTGTGCGGGAAGGCGCGTGCGTTCGAGTCCGACATGCACTCCGTCGGCGAGCAGGACACGTTCGAGTTCGAGGACGGGATCGCCGGGTTCGAGACCGAGGCGGCAGGCCAGTTCGTCGTCGGCGACGAGGTCGGTCCACGCGACGAGCACACGCCCAGCGCTGCGCCCTTCGAGCAGGGCGGCTTCGGTATAGGAACCGATGACGAGGGGCTGGACGATCTTCGGGCCGGCGACGACGGTGCTGCGGCCCCGCCGTTCGATGCGGCCGTCGACGAGCAGTTCTCGCAGTGCCTGGCGGACGGTTTCGCGGGCGACGTCGAACCGGGTGGCGAGATCGCGTTCGGAGGGGACCTGATCTCCCACGCTGAGCTGGTCGAGGAGGCACTCGACCTGGCGGCGCACTATCTGGTGCTTGAGGGTGCGCGCTTCGCGAACGACGGTGGCCACACATCCAGCGTAACCGAATTCCGGTCTACACCAACTGTTTCACCGGGAGTTCGACGAACCGGCCCTAACCCTGCGGTCCCGCGAGCTGTGGGAGGACCTCGGCGCCCGCGTTTCCGACGTCGGTTTCCGCGCGAACGGTTCGCTGACGCTGCTGCGCACCGCCGCCGAGATCGCCGTCGCGGAGGAAGCGGTCGCACGCGACGACGCGCAGCGACGGGGATTCGCCCTGCTCGATGCGGACGAGACGCGCCGCCGTAACCCCGCGCTACGCGGTAACTTCCTCGCGGCACTGCACTGCAGCACGGACGCTGCCGTCGAATCCCGCATCGCGCTCCCGGCGATCCGGCAACATCTCGCCATCTCGGGCCGCTACCGGTTCCTGCTGTCCACAGAGGCCCGGGACGTCTCCCGCACGGCCCGCGGGACCGTGCAGTGCGCGACGACCACGGCACCGTGCACGAGACCGACCTCGTTCTCGTCTGTCCCGGCGCGACACTCGGTGGCCTCGCCCGCGACCTGCCATTGCGCAGGGTCCGGCTGCAGATGATGCAGACCGCACCGC
Organism: Rhodococcus sp. Chr-9; assembly: GCF_000801125.1. NCBI lineage: Bacteria > Bacillati > Actinomycetota > Actinomycetes > Mycobacteriales > Nocardiaceae > Rhodococcus > Rhodococcus sp. Chr-9. The sequence continues at coordinate 119,055 of NZ_JTIZ01000118.1, read as the reverse complement.
TCGGCGAAGACCTCACCACGTCGATCGCCGACGGCGACAGCCTGCGCTACTACCCGGGATTCGCCGGTACCGCCCTCGACGAGCTCACCGCCTCCGAGGAGCAACGACCCGTCGCCGCGCAGCATCGCATGCAGTTGCTGTGCGTCCAGCGTCTGCACGGCGGCCTCACCATCGGCGACACCCACGCCTACGACGAACCGTTCGACTTCGACGTCGACGAAGAACCCTACGACCACCTCGTCGCAGTGACGGAGGAGTTCCTCGGCCGCCGACTGCCGCGCGTCGTCCGGCGCTGGGCCGGGGTGTACAGCCAGTGCATCGACCCCACGCGCTCGTGCACCGCGCGGAGGCCGACGAAGACGTATGGGTCGTCGCCGGCCCGGGTGGCCGCGGTATGACCCTCGGCCTCTATCTCGGCGAGGAGACCGCCGACCTGCTCGGCCTCTGACATCCCGGAACCGGACGCCCCGATTCGTCGACCAGGGCGACGTCGCCGCCGCCCCCGGCACGGGCACCGGCAAGGCGATCACGCAGCTGCGTGAGGCCGGCGTGAAAGTCGTACTCACCACAGGATTCAGCCGATCCACCCAGGTCAGGCTGCTCGATGTACTCGGCTGGCACGACCTCGCCGACCTCGCCGACCTCGCTCTCACACCCGCCGGCGCCGGTCGCGGATGCCCCTACCCCGACATGATCCTCACCGCCCTGCTGCGCACGGGTACCGACGACGTCCGTCTCGACTTCTCGGGTTCGGCGGATGCGATCGCGTCGCTGGTGTCGCGCCTCGATGTGGGCGGGCGCCTCGTGCTCGCGGGCTCGTCGGCACCCCTGTCCCCCTCGATGCGCTGCGAGAAGTCCTGTATGCGGCGCCGCGCCTGCGGGCGGCGGTGGTCCCGTAAGGGGTTTGCGGACGTTCGGTTCGGTCACGGACACCGATCGCTTCGGTCCTTACGGCCGAGGGGTGCCCGCTTCTATCGTAGGAGAGGTTGGGCACGGCGGCCCTCTGCAGGGCCGTGGGTGCTGTCGCTCCGCAAGCACGGGAAGGAACCTGCGCACTGTGACCACCGAGGCATTCATCTATGAAGCCATCCGAACACCACGCGGCCGAGGCAAGAAGACGGGCTCTTTGCACTCCGTCAAGCCGATCTCCCTGGTTACGGGCCTGATCGACGAGCTGCGTGTTCGATTCCCCGATCTCGACGAGAACCGTATCTCCGACCTGATCCTCGGTGTCGTCAGCCCCGTCGGCGATCAGGGTGCCGACATCGCCCGCACCGCTGTCACCATCGCGAACCTGCCGGCCACCACGGGCGGCGTGCAGATCAACCGGTTCTGCGCGTCGGGCCTCGAAGCCGTCAACATGGCTGCGCAGAAGGTCCGCTCCGGCTGGGACGAGCTCGTTCTCGCCGGCGGCGTCGAGTCCATGTCGCGTGTCTCCATGGGCTCCGACGGTGGCGCGTGGATGCTCGATCCCGCCACCAACTACGACAGCTACCTGGTTCCCCAGGGCATCTCCGCCGATCTCATCGCGACCATCGAGGGCTTCACCCGCGAGGACGTCGACGCCTACGCACTGCGTTCGCAGCAGCTCGCGGCGGCAGCCTGGTCGGGCGGCTACTTCTCCAAGTCGGTCGTGCCGGTCAAGGACCAGAACGGCCTGACCATCCTCGATCAGGACGAGCACATGCGTCCGGACACGACCCTCGAGGGTCTGGCCAAGCTGCAGCCGTCGTTCGCGACCATCGGTGAGATGGGCGGCTTCGACGCCGTGGCGCAGCAGAAGTACCACTTCGTCGAGAAGATCGATCACGTCCACCACGGCGGCAACAGCTCGGGCATCGTCGACGGCGCGGCACTCGTGCTCGTCGGTTCCGAGCAGGCCGGCAAGGACCTCGGTCTGACCCCGCGTGCCCGCGTCGTCGCCACGGCCACCTCCGGTGCCGACTCGACGATCATGCTCACCGGCCCCACGCCGGCCGCGCACAAGGTTCTCGCTTCGGCGGGCCTGACGGTCGACGACATCGACCTGTTCGAGATCAACGAGGCGTTCGCCTCCGTCGTCCTGAAGTTCCAGAAGGACCTGAACATCCCGGACGAGAAGCTCAACGTCAACGGCGGCGCCATCGCGATGGGCCACCCGCTCGGCGCCACCGGCGCCATGATCACCGGCACCATGATCGACGAGCTCGAGCGCCGCGGAGCCAAGCGCGCCCTCGTCACCCTGTGCATCGGTGGCGGCATGGGTGTGGCCACCATCATCGAGCGCGTCTGACACCGGAAGGAATTCGAAAAACAGTGAGCGACAACATGATTTCCTGGGATAAGGACGCCGACGGCATCGTTGTGCTGACACTCGACGATCCGAACCAGGGCGCCAACACGATGAACGAGCTGTACAAGGCGTCGATGAAGGCCACCGTCGACCGTCTGTACGAGGAGCAGGACTCCATCACCGGTGTGGTGATCACCTCCGCGAAGAAGACCTTCTTCGCCGGCGGCGACCTGCGCAACATCATCGCGATCGGCCCCGACGACGCGCAGGTCGCGTTCGACGAGGTTCAGGGCATCAAGGCCGACCTGCGTCGTCTCGAGACCCTCGGTAAGCCCGTCGTCGCCGCCATCAACGGCGCGGCTCTCGGTGGCGGCCTCGAAATCGCCCTCGCGACGCATCGCCGCATCGCTGCCGATGTCAAGGGCGTGCAGATCGGTCTGCCCGAGGTCAGCCTCGGCCTGCTCCCCGGTGGCGGTGGCATCACCCGCACCGTGCGCCTGCTCGGCATCCAGACGGCGCTGCTCTCGGTTCTGCTGCAGGGCAACAAGTACAACGCGGTCAAGGCCAAGGAGATCGGCCTGGTCCACGACGTCGTGGGTAGCGTCGAGGAACTCGTTCCGGCCGCCAAGGAATGGATCAAGGCCAACCCCGAGGGCGGCATCCAGCCGTGGGATGTCAAGGGCTACAAGATCCCCGGCGGCACCCCTTCCAGCCCGGCCTTCGCCGCGAACCTTCCGGCCTTCCCCGCGAACCTGCGCAAGCAGATCAAGGGCGCCCCGATGCCGGCTCCGCGCGCCATCATGGCCGCCGCCGTCGAGGGCTCGCAGGTGGACTTCGACAATGCGTCGACCATCGAGTCGCGGTACTTCGTCGAACTCGCCACCGGCCAGGTCGCGAAGAACATGATCCAGGCGTTCTTCTTCGACATGCAGTCCATCAACTCGGGCGCTTCGCGTCCGAAGGACGTGCCGAAGCGCGAGATCAAGAAGATCGGCGTTCTCGGTGCGGGCATGATGGGCGCCGGCATCGCCTACGTCTCCGCCAAGGCCGGTTACGAGGTCGTCCTCAAGGACGTCACCCTCGAGGCCGCCGAGCGTGGCAAGAACTACTCGGAGAAGATCGAGACGAAGGCTCTCTCGCGTGGCAAGACCACCGAGGAGAAGTCGAAGGCTCTGCTCGACCGCATCACGCCGACGGCCGACCCCGCCGACTTCGCGGGCGTCGACTTCGTCATCGAGGCAGTGTTCGAGAACACCGAGCTCAAGCACAAGGTGTTCCAGGAGATCGAAGACATCGTCGATCCCGACGCGCTGCTCGGCTCGAACACCTCGACGCTGCCCATCACCGGTCTCGCGACCGGCGTCAAGCGTCCCGAGGACTTCATCGGTATCCACTTCTTCTCGCCGGTCGACAAGATGCCTCTGGTCGAGATCATCAAGGGTGAGAAGACCTCCGACGAGGCCCTGGCCCGCGTGTTCGACTACACGCTCGCGATCCGCAAGACTCCGATCGTCGTCAACGACAGTCGCGGCTTCTTCACCTCGCGTGTGATCGGCACCTTCGTCAACGAGGCCATCGCCATGCTCGGCGAGGGCATCGAGCCCGCGACCATCGAGCAGGCCGGTTCGCAGGCGGGTTACCCGGCTCCGCCGCTGCAGCTGACCGACGAGCTGAACATGAAGCTCATGCAGAAGATCGCGAAGGAATCCGAGGAGGCCGCCAAGCAGGGCGACACCAAGCTCGGCACCACGCGTCATCCCGCACTCGACGTGGTCGACTGGATGGTCGAGCAGGGTCGTCCGGGTCGTCTCGAGAAGGCCGGCTTCTACGAGTACGACGAGAACGGCAAGCGTCAGGGCATCTGGCAGGGTGTGCGCGATCACTTCAAGACCGAGGCGACCCTCGATGTGCCGCTGCAGGATCTGATCGACCGCATGCTCTTCGCCGAGGCGATCGAGACCCAGAAGTGCTTCGACGAGGGTGTTCTCGAGACCACCGCCGACGCCAACATCGGCTCGATCTTCGGCATCGGCTTCCCGGCCTGGACCGGTGGTGTCGCTCAGTACATCGTCGGCTACCCGGGTGGCAAGGAAGGCTTCGTCAAGCGCGCCGAGGAACTCGCCGCCAAGTACGGCGAGCGCTTCAACCCGCCGGCGTCGCTGCGCAGCTGACGCACACGACGGTTGCACGGAAGGGCTCCCGACGCCACGGCGTCGGGAGCCCTTCCCGTTCGCGCTCTTCTGTTTTCGTGCCGATGGGGTCGGCTAGGCGACCCACCAGGGGCGCAGCGGCGTCTGCGGCTTCTTGTCGTCGCCGAGCTTGACCGCGAGCACCTGGTGCAGCTGGACCACGTTGCGTTCGAAGCCGAGGCGCGAGCCTGCCATGTACAGGCCCCACAGGCGGGCCGTGCCCTCACCGACCTCGGCGACGCAGGCCTGCCAGTGCTTCTCGAGGTACTCGCACCAGCCCTTCAGCGTCAGGGCGTAGTGCTCGCGCAGGTTCTCCTCGTGCATCACCTCGAAGCCGATGTTCTGCGCCTCGGTGATGATGCGACCCGAACCGGTGAGTTCCCCGTCGGGGAAGACGTACCGGTCGATGAACCCGCCGGCCTTGGCGCGGGTGTTGTTGGTCGGCCGGGTGATGCAGTGGTTGAGCAGCAGACCGCCCACCCGCAGTTTGCCGTGGAGGAACCGGAAGTAGGCCGGATAGTTGGCGACACCGATGTGCTCGGTCAGGCCGATCGACGAGATGGCGTCGAATCCTTCCTCGGGCACGTCGCGGTAGTCGGAGTGCCGGACCTCCGCCAGGTCGCTCAGGCCTTCCTCGACGATGGCCTTCTGCGCCCATTCGGCCTGTTCCTTGGAGAGCGTCACGCCGAGGGCCTTCACACCGCGCCGAGCGGCGTAACGCACCATCCCGCCCCAGCCGCAACCGATGTCGAGCAGGCGGTCGCCCGGCTTCAACCGCAGCTTCTCGAAGACCAGACGGTACTTGTTCTCCTGGGCGTCCTCGAGGCTCTGATTCTCGGATTCGAAGACGGCGCAGGTGTACGTCATCGAGGGGCCGAGAACGTACTCGTAGAACTCGTTGGACACGTCGTAGTGGTGATGGATGACCTCGGCGTCGCGCGATTTCGAGTGCCGCAGACCCTCGGCGATGCGGCGCCAGCGCGGCAGGTGCTCCTGCGGCGGCGGTGCGATCGGCTTGAGCAGTTCGGTGCCGAGCGACCGGGCGATCTGCGCGAGGATACGTGCCGGGGGACGCTCGAAGTGCAGGTCGCCGAGCGAGGCGAGCAACTCGTAGGGGTTGCCGGGATGCACTCCCTTCGCCTGGAGATCGCCCGAGATGTACGCCCGTGCCATACCCAGATCGCCGGGGGCCGTGGCGATGTACGTCGCGCCCTTGGGCGACGCGAGATGTAGACCGTAGGGAGAGTCCTCGGGACCGGCCGCCGATCCGTCGTAGGCCGTGAAGCGCAACGGCATGTCGCCGCCGGTCACGATCTCCACGATCTGGGCGAGTGCGAGCTTGTCCTCGGTGGACCGATCGTTCTCGGTCCTGAATATGGTCACTTTCGTTGCACCGCCTTCGAAAACAGGTCCAGTAGACGGGACCGAGGGTCGTATTTCTGCTTGAGAGCGGGGTATTCACCGCCGCCGTAATAGAGCTTCTCGAACTCGTCCTTCGAGTAGTAGGAGTCCGAGTAGAGCGATTTGTGCCCGTCGAGTTCGGCGACCTTCTTCTCGATCAGCCGGTTGGCGGCGCCCTCCTCGGCGCCGGGCACGATGGGAACGGACGACCAGAACCCGACGTTCACATAGGCGCGCTTCGGCTCGAGCGGGTACAGCGGCCAGGGACGCTGGGCGTCCGAGGTGCTCGGACGGCCGGCGTCCGGGGACGACTCGATGTCGCGCAACTTCAAGGGGCACAACCAGATCGGCTCGATGGGAATTTCGTCGAGGAACCACTCGACGAACTCCTGCGTGCGTTCGAGCGGGACCTCGATGTCCTGCACGACGCGCTCGCGGGGTGGATTGCCCTTGCGTGCCTCGATCCGGTCGGCCACCGAATACTTGTGGTCGAGCGCGATGAGCTTCCAGTAGAAACTGCTGCGCAGCAACTGTTTCGGCCACATCCGGCGGATCTTCGGGTTCTGGGCGCCGAAAGCCCGGGAGCACCAGAACCAGTCGGTGTCCCACCGCCACAGATAGTCGCGGATCGTGAGCCGATCCTCCTTGGGTCGGTTGACGGAGACGTGCTGGATCGACCGGTAGTAGATGTCCTGCCCGGTGTAATCGCTGACGGGACCCGGCTCGTCGGTCTGTGTGCCGAGCGTCAGGTAGCTCTCGGTCGCGGAGAAGACGACACCGTCGAGATAGTCGACCGGTGTGCCGTCCCAGGTCCGTTCGTCGACGATCCGCGCGAGGGCGGACTGCAGATCGGCGATCGTGTCGAAACGCAGGTGACGCAGTGCGACGAAACGTTTCACCGGTTCGAGTGCGATGCGCAGGCGCGTGGCGTACCCGAGCGAACCGTACGAGTTGGGGAAGCCGTGGAACAGATCGGCGTGCTCACCCTCCGGGCGGGCCGTGATGATCTCGCCGGACCCGGTCAGGATGTCCATCTCGAGCACGGACTCGTGGGGGAGGCCGTTGCGGAAGGACGTCGACTCGATGCCGAGCCCGGTGACGGCGCCGCCGAGCGTGATCGTCTTCAGCTGTGGGACGACCAACGGTGCGAGGCCGTAGGGCAGGGTCGCGTCGACGAGGTCCTCGTAGGTGCACATGCCGGCGACGTCGGCGGTGCGGGCCTGCGGGTCGACGGAGATGACACCGCCGAGACCGGAGACGTCGAGCCCCGGCGCGTTCGCCGCGGCGCGTGCCCGGAAGAGGTTCGACGTCTTCTTCGCGAGTCGCACGGGCGCGTCGGCCGGAATCGCGCTGTACGAGCGCAGCAGGCGGTCTACACCCTGGCGGTGTACCGCCTCCCCGTACGGGACCTTGACACCTGACGATCTCGGCATCTGCATTCGACTCCTCCGGAGCGGCGCATCAGTGGCACGTCCACAATAGACCCGGCGGTCGCATCCGTCCCGGAACGCGCAGGGCAGGATGGATGCTGTCGTCACAGGCACATTCGAGCCCGCATCAGCGCGGAAGAAGCAGAAGGAGTCGTTCATGGCACAGGTCAGCGCAAGCAGTTCGATCCAGTTGGCGGCAGCTCCCGAGGTGGTGCTCACCGCCCTGGCCGACTACGAGACCGTGCGCCCGCGCATCCTCACCGAGCACTACCGCGACTACCGCGTGATCTCCGGTGGTCGCGGCGACGGCACCGTCGTGCACTGGATCCTCCAGGCCACGGAGAAGCGTCAGCGCGACGTGCAGGCCACCGTGTCGGTGAAGGGCAGTACCGTCACGGAGACGGACGCGAACTCGACGCTCGTGACGACCTACAGCGTCGTGCCGAACGGGACGGGTTCGACGGTCGTCGTGCTCACTCAGTGGAAGGGTGCCGGTGGCGTCAAGGGCTTCTTCGAGAAGACGTTCGCGCCGCTCGGCCTGAAGAAGATCCAGCAGCAGGTGCTCGAGAACCTGAAGAAGGAAGTCGACTGAGCCCGGTTCGGTCGACCTCGGCGTCTGTGTCCACCCCGATGCGCGGCGACTAGGCTGGCATCACAAACGTGCAGAAAGGACGTGCCGTGCAACCCGGTGGTGGAATGCCCGACATGCAGCAACTCCTCGCTCAGGCCCAGCAGATGCAGCAGCAACTCGTCGCTGCGCAGAACGAGATGGCGCAGGCGGAGGTCACCGGCCAGGCCGGCGGTGGCCTCGTGACCGCGACGGTGAAGGGCACGGGCGAGGTCGTGTCCGTGAAGATCGATCCGAAGGTCGTCGACCCCGAGGACGTCGAGACCCTGCAGGATCTGGTGGTCGGTGCGATCGCCGACGCCTCGGCGAAGGCCCAGGAGATCGCGGCCGAGAAGCTCGGTCCGCTCGCGGGTGGGCTCGGCGGCGGAATCCCCGGCCTGCCCGGTTTCTAGAGGTCGGCGTTGTACGAAGGACCGGTACAGGACCTCATCGACGAGCTGGGCAAGCTTCCGGGCGTCGGCCCGAAGAGTGCCCAGCGCATCGCGTTCCATCTGCTCTCGGTCGAGCCGCCCGAGATCGACCGCCTGCAGGCGGCGCTGCAGCGGATCCGCGACGGCGTGCAGTTCTGCGAGGTCTGCGGAACGGTCTCCGACCAGCGGCGTTGCCGCATCTGCTCCGATCCTCGCCGCGACCGCACGGTGATCTGCGTGGTCGAGGAACCGAAGGACGTGCAGGCGATCGAACGCACCCGGGAGTTCCGGGGGCGCTATCACGTCCTCGGTGGTGCGCTCGACCCGCTCAATGGCGTCGGCCCCGACCAGCTGCACATCCGCGAACTGCTCACCCGCATCGGCAACCAGGAGGACGGCGTCGACGTCTCCGAGGTGATCATCGCGACCGACCCCAATACGGAGGGCGAGGCGACGGCCACCTATCTGGTGCGTATGCTGCGCGACTTCCCGGGGCTGAGCGTCACCCGCCTCGCGTCGGGTCTGCCGATGGGCGGCGATCTCGAGTTCGCCGACGAGCTGACGCTCGGGCGAGCGTTGTCGGGGAGGCGGGCGATGTGACCGTGCGCAGCACGGAGGCATCGCACCGGGGTGAGCCCGAGAAGCGTCGCCGGACTTCCGACGAGACCCGGAAGCTGATCATCGAGGCTGCGGGGAAGGCGTTTGCGACGCGCCCCTACCGCGACATCACGCTCAAGGACATCGCGGAGGAAGCGGGGGTCAGCGCCCCGCTGATCATCAAGTACTTCGGCTCGAAGGAGCAGTTGTACGAGGAGCTCGTCGACTTCCAGTACGGCGCGCAGGTGCTGTTCGACGGGCCGCTCGAGAGCCTGGGGGAGCGGATGGTCGCGATGCTCGCCCGCCCGCTCGAACCCTACAAGCCATTGTCGATGAACATCCTGTTCATGAGCGGGGGCAGCGAGGAGAGCAACCGCATGCTCCGCGACAACTACTCCGCGCAGATGGTCGACGCGCTCGCCGCGCGGCTGCCGGGGTCGGATGCCCGTCTCCGGGCCGAGCTGGCGATGTCGGCGGTGATGGGGTTGGCGATCATGCGGCGCCGCATGATGCAGGAGCGCGCGACCGGCACGGTCGAGGAAGTTGTGGCCATGTACGCGCCGCTGGTTCAGCGGTTGCTCGACGGAGACGGTTCTTAGCGGCACGAATGACCTTGGTCACTACTCTTGAGGGTAAATAGCCGTTCACCTAATGTGGTGAACGGCTATTTACCTGTTTGGCGAGAGGGGGTGTCGATGTCGATCTCGCTCCCCCTGCGCCTGCACGTGGCGGGTAGGTCCGCCGCCGCGCCGACGCGCTCAGCGTCCGGAACGACGAAGGTGAGCGGACCGGCGGAGAAGAAGACGCGCAACCTGCGGCATCTCGTCTTCCCGGTTCTCGCGGTCGGCGCCGTCTTCCAGGCCATCATGCAGACCGTTATGGTGCCGCTCCTGCCGAGCATGCCGGGCTTCACCGGCGCCGGAACCACCGCCGTCTCGTGGCTGGTGACGAGCACCCTGCTGGTCGGTGCGGTGATGACGCCCATCTTCGGCCGTCTCGCCGACATGATCGGCAAGAAGCGGATGCTCCTCATCGCGTTCTCGCTTATGACACTCGGCTCGTTGATCTGCGCGCTGACCTCGGACATCGGACTGCTCATCGTCGCCCGTGGCCTGCAGGGCGCCGGCGCGGCGGTGCTGCCGATCGGCATGGCGATCCTTCGCGAGGTCCTGCCCCGTGAGCACGTGGAGCGCTCGATCGCGATGCTCAGTTCCACCCTCGGCATCGGCACCGCGGTCGGTATCCCGTTCGCTGCCGCCATCGTCCAGTTCGCCGATTGGCACCTGCTCTTCTGGACCACCGCCGCCATCGGCGCCGGTGTCGCCCTCGCGGCGTGGATCGTCATCCCGGAATCGGACACCCGCACCGGCGGTCGCTTCGACGCCGTGGGCGCCGCCGGCCTGTCCGCCGCCCTGGTGTGCCTGCTCGTGCCCATCACCCAGGGCAGCACGTGGGGCTGGACGAGCCCCGCAGTGCTGCTCTCGTTCGCCGCGTCGGTGCTGCTGTTCGTGCTCTGGGGAGTGCAGCAGCTGCGCAACCGCAACCCGCTCGTCGACCTGCGTGTCTCGGCCCGCCGTTCCGTCCTCGCGCCGCACCTGTCGGCACTGCTCGTCGGGTTCGCCTTCTACGGCAACACCCTCATCACCACACAGTTGCTGCAGGCGCCGTCCGGGCACGGAGCCGGATACGACCTGACCATCCTCCAGGCCGCGGCCTGCCAGCTCGCCGCGAGCTTCGCGATGATGATCTTCGCGATCGTGGCCTCCCGGATCACCGAACGTTTCGGACCCAAGATCACGATCATGACCGGAGCGGTCTTCCTGCTCNCCCGGCAAGCCGCTGTGGCTCGTCGTCGCCGCCATCTTCGTCGCGGCGATCGGCACGTCGCTCGTGTACTGCACGCTGCCGGTGCTCCTCCTCGGCGCGGTGCCGCTGTCGCAGAACGCCGCGGCGAACGGCGTCAACGTCCTGCTCCGCACCGTGGGCAGCACCGTCTGCAGCGCGGTCGTCGCCTCGGTGCTCGCGGCTCACACCCTCGGGGGCGGGCTCGGCATCGGCACCGCGGGCTTCGTGATCGCCTACCTCGTGTGCGCCGGTTGCGCCGTGGTCGTCTTCGTCTCGGGCTTCGCACTCCCGTCGAAGCAGGCCCTGCGGCCCGTCGAGAACTGACCCCGGCCCGCCCTCCCGGAACAGTTACGGCCCTGCACCCCGGTGGTGAAACCGGAATGCGGGGCCGCCCCTCCTGTCCCCCAGGTCTGTCGGTGCGTCAGTGTTCGACGCCCAGATCGTTCGGACGGTAACCGAGGGGGTAACCCGGATACGTCCGGTTGGTGGCGTTGCCCGCCGACAGCGACACGCGTCGCTTCGGCAGTCGCCGCACGAACGCCGACCGTGCCCGCAGCGCGCCCTCGACGATCTCCGTCACCTGCGGTGAGCTCTTCGGGAAACCGAACGCCGACGCCATGCGGTCGTCGATCAGCGCGAAAACGACCTTCTCGATGCCCTTGTTCAGCACCTTCGGGTACCACGACTGGAAGAGGTGCAGCGTGTAGGTGCCGATGGCGTGGTTGTCGTCGCTGTAGGTGAACTTCTCGCGCTCGTATTCGAGCTTGAACCGGTGGAACTCCTGGAACGACTCCGGGATGTCCTTGATGCCCATCCGGATGCCCACCTGGCGGTAGAAGTAGAACGACGCCAGCCGCTCCTTCGGGTGCAGGCGACGCCACCCGTAGCGGTCGATCCAGTCGAGCGGGTCGTACACGAAGGTCGACAGGACGTACAGCATGTCGTCGTTGTCGATCGAGTACTTGCCGTGCATCCGGTTGATGTTGCGCAGCGACTCGCGTCCCCGCTCGGCGTCGTAGCCGTGCTCGACCAGCTCGGCCATCAGCAGCGCCGTGTCGTCGTACCGCTTCTGCGGCCGCTTCTCGAACTCGCCGGTGCGGGCGAGCAACTCCGAGATGCTGGGCACACAGTACGTGCGGAAGAGGGCGAACTCGAGCGACCGCTGGTAGTCCCACGGGAACTCGTAACCGGCGGTGATCCGCACGATGTCCTGGTGCTGCGTGACCGGGTCGAGCTCCTCGATCACCTCGACCCAGCCCATCCGCCCACGCTTCGGGTGCGGGTCCCTGTTCGGGGGTGGGAACGTACCGGCCTTCTCGATGCGTGCCTCGGGCTTCGCGACGACGGCGGCCTTTCGGCTGCGAGTGCGCGGGGGAGTGGTCGTCATCGGCTCACCTTCCGTGCATGAACTGGAGCATCGCTCGCGAGATTTTCAGATCGCGCTCCGGACGCTCGAGGCTCATGAGTTTGAGCGGCGAGCTGAACTTCGCCACCGTGACCGACTTGGGACGGCTGAACTCGCGCAGGCCGTCGGCGCCGTGGATGCGGCCGAAGCCGGACTCGCCGATGCCGCCGAAGGGCAACGAGGCGATGGCGGCGAAGCCGAGCACCGAGTTGACCGACACCATGCCGTTGCGCAGGCGCTCGGCGAGCTGACGGCCTTTCTTCTTGTTGCGCGTGAAGATCGACGCACCGAGACCGTAGTTCGTGCCGTTCGCGCGTTCGACGGCCTCGTCGAGGTCGCGAACCTTGTTGACGACGACCGTCGGGCCGAAGGTCTCCTCGCACACCGCGGCCGAGGTCTCGGGCACGTCGGTGAGGATGACGGGCTCGACGATGCGCTCCTGCACCGAATCGAGTCCGCCGAGGACGGCCTTGCCACCGGACTTCAGGGCGTCCTCGATGTGACTGCGCACGATGTCGACCTGGCGCGGAAGCGTCATAGGGCCGTAGGTGGAGTCCTCGTCGCCGCCCGGCTTCGCGCGCCGGACGGTGGCGGTGAGCTTGTCGAGGAACTCGCGGTAGACAGGCTCCTCGACGTAGATGCGCTCGACGCCCGCGCAGGTCTGGCCGGCGTTGCCGAAGGCGCCGAAGGCGGCGAACTCGACGGCCTCGTCGATGTTCGCGTCGGCCGCGACGATCATCGCGTCCTTGCCGCCGCATTCGGCGACGAGCGGGGTGAGCGACTCGGCGCACACCGCCATGACCTTGCGGGCGGTGGGGCCGGAGCCGGTGAAGGCGACCTTGTCGACACCCGAACGCACGAGCGCCGAACCCGTCTCACCGAGACCGGTGATGACCTGGAAGACCGGCTGGGTGGGGGCGATCGAGTTCCACTTGTCCTCGAGCCACTTCGCAACACCGGGGGTGAGCTCGCTCGGCTTGAAGACGACGGCGTTGCCGGCGGCCAGCGAGTAGGCGATCGAACCCATCGGGGTGTACACGGGGTAGTTCCAGGGGCCGATCACGCCGATGACACCGAGGGGCTTGTACTCGAGGGTTGCGGCCTGGTTGAAGCTCGCGACGCCCGAGGGCACCTTGCGGGGCCTGAGCACCTTCTTGGCGTTCTTGGCCGCCCAGTCGAGGTGCTCGACCGCCAGCATGACTTCGAGGAAGGCGTCGCCGAAGGGCTTACCGGTCTCCTTCGCCACCACCGATGCGAGCGAGGTCGCGTCGGATGCGATGGCCTTCTTGAACTCGAGGAGCCAGTCGCGGCGGCCGCGGAAGCCCTGCGCCTCCCACCAGCGCGCGGCGACGCGGGCGCGCTCGACGGCCGCGCCCACGGCGGCCTCGTCGGCGACCGGATACTCGGCGATCACCTCGCCGTTCCGGGGGTCGAGGCTGGCGAAGGTGTCGGTGTTCGCTGCCGTGGATGCCTTGTTCGAGCTGCTCTTCGCGTTCTTCGGACTGGTGAGGTTCTGGGTCATGTTCGACACTTCCTGGTGAACCACATCACATATATTTGATGTGATAGCTGTAGTGGACATCACATTAGGCGTTCGCGGGACAATTGGACAACCCCCGTGCGCAGTTGTCCGGATTCCTACAGGAGACACGATGGCGGCACCGACACGTAGCCCCGGGACAGCGGCGGATCACGCTGCGGCATCCCGACGTTCGGAGGGGGCCGTACGGCGCCGTCCGCAGCTTTCCGACGAGGTGGCCGGTCACCTCCGCGGCTCGATCATGTCCGGCGTGTTGCGTCCGGGCGACTTCATCCGGCTCGACGAGACCGCCGTCGAACTCGGCGTCAGCGTCACCCCGGTCCGGGAGGCGCTGCTGACGCTGCGCGGGGAGGGGATGGTCGAATCCGCCCCGAATCGCGGCTACCGGGTCTCGCCCCTCACGCGCGGCGACATCGACGACATCTTCTGGCTGCAGGGGCAGATCGCCGTCGAGCTCGCGCTCCGAGCGGCCGACCGTGCCACGCCGGCCGACCTCGAGCGTCTGGCCGAACTCAACGAGAGGCTGCGCAGGCTCGTCGTTGCCCCGGAGGGAGTGACACCCGACATCGAGCGGATCGCCGACGCGGAGTTCGACTTCCATCGCGAGCTCAACCGCATCGCCGACAGCCCCAAGCTCGCGTGGTTCCTCAACACCGCCGCGCGCACGATTCCGTACCGCCTCTACGCGCGCGACGCCGAGTGGGGAACGCTCGCCATCCGATCGCACACGAAGCTGATCGAGGCGATCGCCGCGCAGGACCACAGCGAGGTGATCACGCAGACGCTGGTGCAGTTCGAGGACGCGGCCGCGCGTCTGGTCGTCCACCGCGAGCGAGCGGGTGTCGATTCGCCTCCCGGATAGGCACTTGCATATCTGAGTACGGGTGTGAACAATTTGTATGACAGTGCTGCACCAGTGCTTTCACCGTCAGGAGACCTCCGATGACGACCCACGCCGAAGAGCGCGTCCCCACCGTCACCACCGACGAACCGGTGGCGACCCCCGCTCCGCTTCCGGCGGGCTCGGTCGAACTGGCCGACTTCGTCGGAGAGTCGATGCTCCTGCTCGGCGCCGGCGCGACGGTCCTCCTGCAGCTGGCATCGCGCGGTGTCGGGCACGGCGTCGCCGATCACAGCACCACCCTGCAGCGGCCGCTCGACCGGTTGCGCACCACGATGACCTACGTCTACGCGGTCACGCTCGGTACTCCCGAGGAGAAGAAGCAGATCGTCCGGATGGTCAACAAGGCGCACGTCCCGGTGCGCTCGGAGACCTACAACGCCTTCGATCCCGAACTCCAGTTGTGGGTCGCCGCAACGCTGTACCGTAACGGTGTCGACATGTACCGGCGGATGTTCGGGCCTGTCACCGATGCCGACATCGAATACATCTACCGCCAGTCCGCGGTCTACGGCACGGCCCTGCAGGTCGAGGACGACATGTGGCCGAAGACGCGGGAGGAGTTCGACAGGTACTGGGACGAGATGATCGCGACCTTCGAGGTCGACCGGAAGGTGCGTTCGTTCACCCGCGATCTCCTCACCGGCGGTGACGCCCCGCTTCCCGTTCGCGCCCTCGTGCCGCTGCAGCGCTTCATGACGATCGGTCTTCTCCCGCAACGCATGCGCGACGAATTCGCGCTGCCGTGGAGCCCGCGCGACCAGCGGCGCTTCGACCTGTTCTGGAAGGTGGTCCCGCCGATCTACCGCGCGGTGCCCAGGCCGATCCGACAGCTGTCGGCCACCTACTACCTCAACGACATGCGCCGCCGGATGAAGGCGCACGGACACGTCATCTGAGCTCTCCGCCGAGAACGTCGAGTGGCCGGACGCGCGTCCGGCCACTGTGCGTTTCCCGTCCGACGGTCACACGGCGGTGTCGCGTTCGAGACCGAACCAGTAGTGCTCGCCGTCGTCGAACACCAGCGAGCCCTTGCCGTTCATCACCCCGACGACGGTGTCGTCGTCGACCTTCTTGAAGTGGTCGAAGACCGGCATGCCGTCGTAGACCATCGTCGCCGTCATCTCACCGCGGAAGACGATCTCCCACAGGCTCGCTTCGCCGCGTCCGGTCTTCGTGTCGGAGAACAACTCGCCGTCCTCGCCGTAGCACACGAGCGGCTGGACCTCGGACACCGACGCGAACGTCTTTCCGTACCACCGCGACCTGCCGAGCAGTGTGTGGGTGCGGTGCCCGGTGTCGAAACTGTAACCCTTCCACCGGTATCCGACGAGATCGTCGAGGCGTGCCGGAGCGAGATGCTCCCAGAGGGCATCGAGTTCGCGAGGATCGATCCGGTCGGTGCGGGCGCGCAGTTCCTCGAGTCGCTGGACGACGTTCATGTGTTCCCCCGGATGTCGAAGGTGAGTACGGCTCTGATGATCTCGCCGGAGGCGACAGCGGCGAGAGCGTCGTCGAGTTTCGTGAAATCGAAGGTCTGCACGAGTTCGTCGAGCGGAAAGTGCCCGTCGCGTCACGGCGCGGCCAGCTCGGGAAGGAGACACCGGGGCTGGTCAGCGACGACAGTGCCTGCCGGATCACGGATTCGGCGCCCACGGACTCCACCGCATCGCCGGCACCACCGCCGGTGAGGCGACGCAGATGGCGTCCGAGGTCGTCTTGATCGTCGGGGGAGAGGACCTCGGTGGCCCCGAGCGATCGCGCGAGCCCGTGCCGTCGTGGATCGGCGGCGACGAAGATGATGTTCTCGCACAAGGAAATCCGTTCTGTCATCACCGCGGCCGTGCCGACGGCGCCGAGATCGAAGACGACGATCGTCGAACCCTGTTCCGTGACGACTCCGGCACCCTCGTGTCCCGGTACGACGGGCCTCGGGACGGGAACGCCTCCCGCGGCGGCGGTGAGGTCGGTGTGGCAGATCCCGACCCCGTGGATCTGTACGAGCACTTCGTCGTCGCGCAGTTCGGGCACGGTCACGGTCTCGAGCCTCAGCGGTGCACCGTACTCGCGGAGTACCGCTGCGGCCCTGGTGCGGGTCATCCCACCGCCTCCGGCGAACCGGTGTCGCCGAGCAGTACCGAGAGCATCAGTTGCTGCACCCTGCGCTGCCGGGAGGGGGTGGGCAGGAAGTGCACGAGGTTGCCGGTGTCGAGCACGAGGTTGAGCGCGGCGTGCACGAGGAAACGGCATTCGACGGCGGGCAGCTCGGGGCGGAGCTCCCCGACCAGACGGGCCCATTCCTCGATGTTGAGCCGCTGGATGTTCCGCAGGTCGCTGCGATGGTGCGCGGGCAGGTTGCCGATCTCGGCGAAGTACACCGACATCAGTTCGCTGTTCTCGAACGACATCCGGACGTACGCCTCGGTGAGGACGTCGAGGGCCTGCGCGGAGGTCGTCGAGTCGGTGAGCGTTTCGCCGATGATCATCGCGACGCGATCACCGGCCCGGTGGAAGGCGGCGGCGAGCAGATCGGCCTTGCTCGCGAAGTGACGGTAGACGCCGGACGCGTTGATACCTGCCGCAGCACCGATCTCCTCGATGCTCACCTCGTGATAGCCCCGGGCGTCGAAGAGCAGCACGGCCTCGTGCAGGAGGACCTCGCGCTTGTTCGCCACGGACAACCCGCCCGGCTCGGGAGTCGGTGCGGGTTCGTCGATGTCGGGCACCAGGTCGGTTGCCGCGACCGCTGTGCACGCGTCGAGCAGCAGCTGCTGCAGGCGCCGGTTGGACAGCGGAACGCGGTGAGTGGTGATGGAGCCGATGACGCTGAGCATCGCGCTGCTGAGCAGCACGTAGTCGTCGTCGGTGAGATCGGGCCGCAGCCGCGCGGCCGTGCGGGCGAGATGGCGGTTGAGTGCCCGCGTCTTCGAGCGGATCTCGCTGTGGTCCTCACCCGTGAGGTAGCGGCGTTCCCAGCGGTACAACCCGCCCGTCCGGCGGTTCTCGATCGTGGTGCGGATGAGCGCGAGGAGTTTGCGTTCGAGCTCCTCGGCGGCGGCGAGTCCGGTGGCGTTCGCTCCGCTCTGCTCGTCGAACTCCGCGAGGGCGGCGCCGAGGGCGTCGGCGAGGGTGACCACGGCGTGGTGGAACAGGGCGTACTTGTTCGGGAAGTGCCGGTACAGGGCGGGGCCGGAGATGCCGACGGCAGTGGCGATCTCGTCGATGCTCACGCCGTGGTAGCCGCGTTCGCTGAACGCCTCGGCCGCGACCGTGGCGATCTGTGCCTTGCGGTTCTTCGGCCGGCGCCGCACGGTGGGGGTCGGGGTGCCGGTCTTGGCGGCTGTGCGTGCCCCGCCCTGCGCTTGTTCGGGCACCCTGCCTCCTCGTCGTGGATCCTGTTGCCGGCCGCGATGTCGCGGTGAATGTTCGTCGGCCTCAAAGGTAACAGTCGAACCCCCCTGCGCAGAAACACTACTTTTGGGTAAGAAATGCCAAAACTGCAGGGCAGAACGTATTGACAAACCAGCACCCAGACCGCAAAGTTAGCACCAATTCTCCAGCTGCGTCACCGCTGGGCGCATACGGAACCGTCACGACAGCGGCACTTTTCGAAGGACCGAGGAGGACTCGTGAGAACCCGATTCACCGAGATTTTCGGGGTGGAGCATCCCATCGTCCAGGGAGGCATGATGTGGGTCGGCCGCGCCGAACTCGTGGCCGCCGTGGCGGAGGCGGGAGCGCTCGGCTTCATCACTGCACTGACCCAGCCCACCCCGGAGGATCTCGTCCGCGAGATCGAACGGACACGCGAACTCACCGACAAGCCGTTCGGCGTCAACCTCACCATCCTGCCGTCGATCGATCCGCCGCCGTACGCCGAGTACCGCCAGGCGATCATCGACTCGGGCGTGAAGATCGTCGAGACCGCCGGCTTCAACCCGGCCGACCACCTGCCGCACTTCAAGGATGCCGGCATCAAGGTGATCCACAAGTGCACGAGCGTGCGGCACGCGGTCAAGGCCGAGCGCATCGGCGTGGACGCCGTGAGCATCGACGGCTTCGAGTGCGCCGGGCACCCGGGCGAGGACGACGTTCCGGGCCTGATCCTCATCCCCGCCGCGACGAGCAAGCTCAGCATTCCCGTGATCGCGTCGGGCGGCATCGCCGATTCCCGCGGGCTCGTGGCGGCACTCGCGCTCGGCGCCGACGGTGTCAACATGGGCACCCGCTTCATGTGCACGGTCGAATCGCCCGTGGCCCACGAGGTCAAGGAGCAGATCGTCCGCAACACCGAACTCGACACGAAGCTCATCTTCCGCACGCTGCGCAACACCGCTCGTGTCGCCACCAACGCGGTGAGCGAAGAGGTTGTCGAGATCGAATCGCGCGGAGCCGAATTCGGCGACATCGCCCACCTGGTCGCCGGCGCCCGAGGCCGCAAGGTCTTCGAGGACGGCGAACTCGACGCCGGCATCTGGACGGCCGGGCAGAGCCAGGGGCTCATCCACGACATCCCCACCGTCGGAGAACTGGTCGACCGCATGGTCGCCGAGGCGGAGGCCATCATCACGGGTCGCCTGAACGACATCGCCGGTGCAGATCGGGCGGTGCGCGCATGACCTCGACCACCACCGAGAGCCTGCGGTCCGAACTCGCCGACGGCATCCTGCGACTGACCATCACGCGTCCGCGCCGGATGAACGCGATCGACCTGACCACGATGAAGACGCTGAGCGACGCGGTGAAGGCGGCCGGCGACGACGAACGCGTCCGTACGATCGTCGTCACCGGTGAGGGATCGGCGTTCTGCACGGGCGCGGACCTGGCTGCGGGAGCGGCGGATCCGCAGGACCCCGGTGTCGTCATGGACACCGCCAACGAACTGGTCCGGACGATCGCATCCGTCCCGGTGCCCGTCGTCGCGGCGGTCAACGGTCCCGCGGCGGGCGTCGGTGTCTCGATCGCCCTCGCGGCCGATCTCACCTACGCGGCCGAGAGCGCGTACTTCCTGCTCGCCTTCGTCAACATCGGACTGATGCCCGACGGCGGCGCGAGCCTGCTGGTTCCGGCCGCGATCGGGCGGGCCCGGGCCGCCGAGATGGCACTGCTCGGCGAGCGGGTGTCCGCGCAGGACGCCGACCGGTTCGGGTTGGTCGCCCGCACCCTGCCCGATGCCGAACTCGCCGCGCACGTCGACGCCGTCGCCTCGCGGACCGCATCCGGTCCGCGACGTGCCCTGGAACTGACGAAGCGGGCCCTCAACGCCTCGACGCTCGGCGAGCTCGACACGGCGCTCGCGCGGGAGAAGGACGGTCAGGTCGAGCTCCTCGGCTCAGCCGACTTCGCGGAGGGTGCCATGGCGATGCTGGACAAGCGTCCCGCTCGCTTCGCCTGACGGGACGATCCTTCCCGGCATGGTTCTAGGAGGATCGACAAGGAACTTTCCGGACGGGAGCAGGAACCGACGTGCTCGTCGAACACCCGCTCCCGTCCGGTGAAACCAACGCTCTACCAGTGTTTTCTGCCTCTTTCACCCGTTCTCGCTCGGCGACGACGCCTGGAGCGAGGCGGTCCGCATTCGTGGAATCTCCGTTAACAAAAGCTCTGGCCCAAACCGTTCCGGGTCTGTAATGTGCCTCACACATCGACGGCTCGGAACAGGCCGTGCCCGCACTCCCGCCACGTCACGAGAGGATCATCGATGGTTCCCCCCTCTGTCGTTTCCGAAGCGGTCGGCTCCGACGCCACCCGCTTCCGTAGCAACAACTGGAACAATCAGGTGGCGCGCCACGCCCTGATGATTCCCCATCGCACGGCCTTCCGATTCCGCGGCGAGACCATCACCTGGTCGCAGCTGGACACGCGTGTCGAGAAGCTCGCCGATGCACTCTCGCGTCGCGGCATCGGCTTCGGCGACCGCATCATCATCCTCATGCTCAACCGTCCGGAGTACGTCGAGATCGTGCTCGCGGCCAACGCCCTCGGTGCCATCGCCGTGCCGGTGAACTTCCGCCTCATCGCACCCGAGGTCGCCTTCCTCGTGGGCGATTCCGGCGCCACGGCGATCGTCGCGGAGGGGCCGCTCGTCCCGCTCGCCGCCGCCGCGCGTGGCCAGGCGGAGGGCATCGAACTGTCCATCACGGTCGGAGTCGAGCCGGAAGGCGACTCGCTCTCCTACGAGGCACTCGTCGCCGAAGAGGGCGAACCCCACCCGCCGGTGGAGATCCCGAACGACACGCCCGCGCTCATCATGTACACCTCGGGCACGACGGGCCGGCCCAAGGGCGCCGTGCTCACCCACTCCAATCTCGAAGCGCAGTCGCTCACCTGCATCCGGGCCTTCCGTCTGTTCGACGAATCGGGCATCGGTTTCTGCGCGTCGCCGATGTTCCACATCGCGGCCCTCGGCTCGATCGCGCCGAGCCTGATGCTCGGCACGCCCACCGTCATCCACCCGGTCGGTGCCTTCGACCCGGAGGAACTGCTCGACGTGCTCGAGGCCGAGAACGTCACCAGCCTGTTCCTCGTGCCGGTGCAGTGGCAGGCGATGTGCGCCGCGCAGCAGGCCGAGCCGCGGAAGTTGAAGCTGCGCAACATCTCCTGGGGTGCGGCGCCGAGCTCCGACACGATCCTGCGGGCCATGGCGGAGACCTTCCCCGATGCCTTCAACGTGGCGGTCTTCGGCCAGACCGAGATGTCGCCCATCACCTGCGTGCTCGACGGCGACGACGCCATCCGCAAACTCGGCTCCGTGGGCCGGGTCATCCCCACAATCCAGGCGCGTGTGGTCGACGACGAGATGAACGACGTCGCTCCCGGTGAGGTCGGCGAGATCGTCTACCGCGGTCCCACCATGATGCGCGAGTACTGGAACAACCCCACCGCTACCAGCGAGGCATTC
Source organism: Rhodococcus sp. Chr-9 (assembly GCF_000801125.1). Classification (NCBI taxonomy): domain Bacteria; kingdom Bacillati; phylum Actinomycetota; class Actinomycetes; order Mycobacteriales; family Nocardiaceae; genus Rhodococcus; species Rhodococcus sp. Chr-9. The sequence goes on along the minus strand of NZ_JTIZ01000118.1, from coordinate 97,536 downwards.
TACGGCGGATGGTTCCATTCCGGCGACCTCGTGCGCGTCGACGAGGAGGGCTTCGTCTACGTCGTCGACCGCAAGAAGGACATGATCATCTCGGGTGGCGAGAACATCTACTGCGCCGAGGTGGAGAACGTCCTGTTCGGGCACCCCAAGGTGCTCGAGGCCGCGGTCATCGGTCGCCCCGACGCGAAGTGGGGCGAGGTGCCCGTCGCCGTCGTCGCGCTGAAGCCCGGCAACGACGACCTCACCCTCGACGAGCTCCAGCCGTACCTGGACGAGCACCTCGCACGGTACAAGCACCCCAAGGAGGTCGTGATCGTCGACGCCCTGCCGCGCAACGCGAGCGGCAAGGTCGTCAAGGGTGAACTCCGCGGCGGTCTCCCCGCCGTCGCCCAGGGCTGATCCCCGGCTCACTCCTCGTACGAACGAACGGGGACCGGACCACTGCGGTCCGTGTCCGCGTTCGTCGTCGTGCCGGAGGGACGCACCGACGCGACCCGCTTCGTCATCACGTTGAAGAGGGTCGACGACCGGTGGTTGCTCGACGGAGCCGACACGCGGTAGCGCGGGCCGGCTTCCGTCGTAGCGGAACGTCGGGCACCACCGAATTCGTCAGGCCTCGGTGAGCGTCTTCGACGCGGTGTCGTCCGGGCTCGTATCGGCCCTGCGCGGGACGGTGAAGGTCGCAGCGACACAGGCGATTGCGACCGCGAAGCATGCGACTGTGTACCACAGGCTACCGATCGGGTCGCCTGCCTCGGTGACCCCGTCGACGGCGGAGAACCAGTCGGGCAGAGCACCGATCCACAGCACGGTCATCACGACGAGATAGGCGACGGCGTACCAGCGGACGAGGTCGTTCGAATAGGGCCGATCCGTGGGTGTACTCCGCAGCCGGGACCACTGGCGTGAGAGCACGTAGATCGCCACGATCGACAGGATCACGAGTTCGGCCGCGTAGATCGTTGCCCGAACCGTCGTGCTGCCCATGCCGATGACGGTCGCCGGCGCAGGGAGGATCACCACACCCACGGACGCGAGTAGTCCGACGGTGACCGTGCGCCAGGTCAGTTCGAGCCCGCCGAAGGTGCGACCGGCGTCGATGTGCCGGCCGACGAAGAACTGCGCGCAGAATGCGAGCGACATCGGCCACAGGGCAGCGAAGACCACGACGCTCGGGAGCGGAACGGAGTCGAAGAAGGGCTGGTTGATCGGGTTGTCGAGCGACCACTCCCACCACCGCAGCTGCGGTCCGAGGTGATCGAAGATCTCGTAGAAGGCGTGGTGGACGAAGCCCACGCAGACGGCGCCGACGACGGTGCCGTACTGCCGGAACACCCCGAGCATCCGAACGATGTCGAACGCGATCGTCGCCATCATCGGGTAGATCGCGATGATGTACAGCGGCAGGCGTCCCCACATGAACTCGACGGTGAACACGTTGTGCGCGAACATCGTGTCGAGGTAGTCCTCCACGCCGAAGGCGTCGGGGAAGTACAGCAGCGGTTCGATGATGAACAGGAACGCGAGGGTGCCGAGCCAGACGACGAGGTTCGTGGCGTCACCGGTGCGCCGCAACCGGACGATCGCGTACACGAGCATCAGCACCGCCCCGAGCACGATGGTCAGCTCGAGGACGGGCAGCGTCCAGTTCTCCAGCGCGAACGGACTGCGCAGTTCGAAGATTCCCCCGGCTTCGTCGCACGAGAATCCGAGGCGGGTCGAGAGGTCCTCGAAGGTGGGCGAGCACAGGTCCGACATCAGTTGTTCCTCCCGCCCACGGTTTCCGCCGTGTACCAGTGCGAGACGTCGTAGCCTTCGTCGAATCGACGGAACCACACGTCGGCGAGGGCCGGCAGCTTCTCGTGGTCGGGATTGTGCTTGGGCATCTGGCTGCGGATGATGCCCACCAGCGCGACGAGCTGTTCGCCGAGCGGCAGGACGTCGAAGGCGCGCGGCATCGGGCCGTGATCCTGGTACTGGAGGAACGGCAACCGGCGCCGCAGGTTCTGCTTACGGCGGTGCGACGCGAACATCGACATCGTGTTGATCTTCCGTTCCTGCAGCGGCACATGCTTGTTGAAGCCCTCGCACGCGATGGCGATGACGTCGAGCACGTGCTTGAACACCGAGGGGGCCTGCCGCATGCGGTACAGATCGCTGCCGACCACCGCGTCGAAGATGATGAGCGCCGAACTGCGGTGTTCGACCTCCTCGACGAAATGCCAGATGAACAACGAGGCGACCCGGTCGTCGCCGGGGCGGAAGAGCGCCGCGTCGTTGTCGAGCATGAGCTTGAAGACGGGAGTGAAGGTCGCCTCGAGATCGGCGGTGTACGCGAGGCGGTATTCGGGGGAAGTCTCGGCGGTGAGCTTGTCGAAGGCGCCGATGACGTCGTCGAGCGTCTCCTGCAACCCCGGATAGCTCTTGATCAGTCCCTTCACGTGCTGCCGGTGGGCGGTGGAGTGCTGCCCCTCCTGGTACATGAAGGCGTTGGCCTCTTCGAGGACCTCGGGATCGGTGATGCGCGGGGTGATCTCGCGGATCATGTTGACGATCATCTTCTCGAAGCCGATCGCGAGGAGCGAGACGGCGTTGGCCATGCTCGAGAAGGCCGGGTTCTCCTCGTTCCACAGGAACGGCACGTCGTAATCCGCGAATGCGAAACGCATCTTGCGGACCTGCAGGTTCGTCATGGGGCGGTACCTCGTCTCGTCGACGCCGGGCTGGCTGGGGACCTGTTTCGGGACACGGTCGGGAGGACCTCTAACGAGCCGGGAGGCCCCGATCGACGTGACCATACACGAAATGCGTCATGTGTATGATAGGTGTCCTATTCGCCCGCGGGAGCCCGTTTCGCACCACATCCACCGAGGTCGGCTGTGTTACCGTCGGGCCTTCTCCAGGCGACGGCTCGAGGAAGCGCGAAGTGGCACGTAGACGTGGGTGGGGTGGGAGTCCTCCCGCCGACGACGAAGAGGCGTCGCAGCGGATCGTTGCCGCTGCCGTCGACCTGATCGACCGGACCGGCGCGGAGATCAACATCGCCGATGTGGCCCAGTCCCTCGGGGTGATCCGCCAGACGGTCTACCGCTACTTCCCCAGCGCGGACGCCCTCATGCGTGCGGCCGCCATCGCCTCGGTCGAAGGATTCCTGGAACGACTCACCCGGCAGGTCGCGGGACTCGACGATCCGGTCGAGGCCATGACCGAAGGTGTGGTCTACACGCTCGCGGAGGTGCGTCGCACCCCGCATCTCGGCATCCTGCTGTCGAGCACCTATTCGAACCCGCATCCCGAAGCGATCGCCTCGGAGGAGGCGTGGATGTTCGGCATGGCGATGATCAAGCGGTTCGACGTCGACTGGGAGGAACACGGCTACGACGACGACTCCCTCGCGGAGTTGGTCGAGTACGTGCTGCGCACGATGCAGTCGTTCTTCGTCTCGCCGGGAACCCCGCCACGCTCCGACGACGATCTGCGCCGCTACCTGCGACGATGGATGGGTACGGCGATGCTCGCCCAGCGGGAGTGGGATTCCGGCAATCTCGCGAAGCGCGACTGCTCTCCCGTAGAGTCCGGCTCGTGACGAACGAGCAGCAGATCAGGCGTGCCGATCGTACGCGCGACGGCGATCCCCAGAACGTTCCCCGCCCGCTGGAGGGTGAAGCCGACCGCACGGTGGTGGAGACGACCTGGGGCGAGGTGCAGCCGATGCAGGTGGCGGCGGGCGTGGCGACCGTCGGTGAACTCGAGGTGATCGAACTGCTCGACCGGGGCGCTGCGCTGGTGGACACGCGGGTGCCCGATTCCCGGAGCGGGGTGAGCCTCCCCGGTGCCGTGAACATCCCGCACGAGGATATCGTCGAGAGGAGGGGTGAGCTCGACCCCGCCCGGACGACGATCGTCTTCTGCAACGGTCCCCAGTGCCCTCAGTCGCCCGATGCGATCCGGAAGCTGATCGATGCCGGATATCCCTCGTCCGCGCTCGCCTATTACCGCGGGGGACTGCACGACTGGGCGACTCTGGGATTCCCCCTCGCCCCGGTCCGGCCGGCGTCGTGAAAAGGGCTTGCGTTCGCACTGTGATGTAGCTAACATCGAAGGTGCGAATCGAGCTTATGAGACGTCCGCGGACGACAGAGAGAAGCTCGTGAAGCAGAGATCCGGCCCGGAGAACGCGTAAAGCGAATCACCGGGCCGAACCCCTGTTCAGGGGAGGTTTCGGGGCCGATCGCCGCGACTGCAGCAGGGGTTGCACAGGGCGTCTGGGAGGCGGTCGCGCCCCACCACCCCGCCGCCGTGACTACGGCCTCGACCTGCTCGTCGGCGACGTCGCGGCGCTCATCGAGTCGGTACCCGGTGGTCGCGCGCACGTTGTCGGCCACGACTGGGGAGCCGCCGTCGCGTGGGTGCTCGCGGCGCATCGTCCCGATCTCGTCCGCACCGTGACGGCGGTGTCCGTTCCGCATCCGACGGCGTTCATGCGCTCGTTCTTCACCAGCGGGCGATCGGATCCGCCGGGGTCGACGCGACGGCCCACTACGTCAGTGGGCCGTACCGACGGGAAACGCTCGTCGGTACGAGCCACTGGATTCCCGACGAGGAGCCGGAGAAGCTCGCGCGGCTGGTCCTCGAACACATCGCCGCGCACGGTTGATCACTCAGGCGCGCAACCGTTCCTGCCGCAGCAGATCGACCTCGGGCAGATCCAGCGGCGGCAGCGAGTCGACTCCCAGAGCGCGCATCAGGAGATGATCGGCGAGCTCGGGATTGCGGGCGAGCACGGGACCGTGCAGATAGGTGCCGATCACCGAACCCTGCACGGCACCTTCGAGTCCGTCGCCCACGCCGTTGCCGACACCGCGGTCGACGCGGCCGAGTCCGGTGGCATCGGACCCGAGAGTCGTTCCACCGCGGTGGTTCTCGAATCCCGTCAGCGGCTGGGTGAGGCCGGAGAGGGTGGGGCGGATGACAATCTCGCCGATCGCGCGGGTCTGCTGCGGCGAGGTGGTCGCGTCGAGGATGCCGACACCGTCGACGCGTTCGCCCGAGGACGTCTCGTACCAGTGGCCGAGCACCTGGATCGCGGCACAGATGGCCAGCACGGGCGCTCCGCGCTCGGCGGCGCGCTGCAGACCCGGATAACGCTGCAGGTGCCGCGTGGCCAGTCGCTGCGCGGCGTCCTCGGCACCACCGAGGGTGTAGAGATCGAGGGACTCGGGGACGGGATCGTTCAGTCCGATCTCGACGATCTCGGCGTCGTGACCGCGCATCCGCAGGCGCTGGCGCAGCACCAGGGCGTTGCCTCCGTCGCCGTAGGTGCCCATCACGTCGGGCAGGACGAGTCCGATGCGGACGGTCGACTCAGACATGGGCAGCTCTCCTGGCGATGGCGGTGTTGAGATCGCGGAACGCGGTGTAGTTGGCGAGCACCTCCACGCGGCCGGGAGGGCACGAGGCGATGGCCTTCAGCGGATCCGGCACCAGCGTGTGCTCGACACCCGCGTAGGTCAGGCGGACGGCGAGATCGGTGCCGCGTTCTCCGGCTGCCACCACCTGCACGCCTTCGAAGTGTTCGAAGCGGACGTCCCACAGCCACGACAGGTCCTCACCGTCGGGCACCTGACCGTTGACGGCGATCACCAGGCCGTCGACGGTCGGGTCGATCATCGACAGGGCCTCCTGCCAGCCGGCGGGGTTCTTAGCGAGCAGCATGTGCACCGAATGCGGTCCGACCTGCACCGTCTTGTAGCGACCGGCGACCTCTTCGACGACCGAGGCGGCAGCGACGGCCTTCGCCGGATCGGCACCGAGGGCGACGGCGGCCGCGACCGCCTGGGCGGCGTTGCCCCGGTTGGCGCGACCGGGGAGGGTCAGCTTCAGCGGGAGGACGAGGCCGTCCGGTCCGTACAGGTTCTCGTCGTCGACCCACCAGTCCGGTGTCGGCCGGGCGAAGTCGGAGCCGGTGCTGTACCAGTGGTCGCCTTCGCGAGCGATCGGCTCGCCCGTGCGCGGGCAGCTCACCGAGTCGTTGGCCCAGCCGGCGCCGGCGGCGACCCACACGACGTTCGGGTTGTCGTAGGCGGCGGACGTGACGAGCACGTCGTCGCAGTTCGCGACGATCACGGCGTCGGGATGCCGCTTCAGGCCCTCACGCAGCTTCCGCTCGATCATGTTGATCTCGCCGACCCGGTCGAGCTGATCGCGGGTGAGGTTGAGCAGCACGATCGCGCGGGGCTCGAGGGCGTCGGCGACGTGCGGGGTGTGGAGTTCGTCGACTTCGATCGCGGCGAGCGGCGCCCGGAGATCGGTGGCGAGCGCGGCGACGATCCCGGCGTCCATGTTCGCGCCGTCCGCCTGGGTGACGACCGAATCGATCGTCTCGAGCGCGGCGGCCGTCATACGGGTCGTTGTGGACTTGCCGTTCGTCCCGGTGACGAGCACGGTCTGCCGGCCGTGGCCGAGCTGCTTCATCAGTGCCGGGTCGATCTTCAGGGCGACGAGCCCTCCGATCATCGAGCCCTTACCGCGTCCGGCCTTCTGGGACGCCCACGCGGCGGCTCGGGCTGCGCGCAATGCGAGCCGTCCACGTGCGGTGATTCCTGTGCTGGTTCCCACGTCGGCGAGTGTTCCACAGGCGCGGGAGCGTTGTGTCGCCGGAGGAGCGTCCTGCTCGTCACACTGCGGTGTCCGCCCTGGGCGGCGAGGGCTCCGACGATGACGATCACACCGCCGATCAGGGAGGACGGTGCCGGTCGCTCGCCGAGCGTGATCCACGCGACGGTGAACCCGACGACCGGCACCATGAGGGAGAGCGGCGCGACGGCCCCGGCGGGATAGCGCGACAGCAGCGAGGCGTAGATGCCGGTGCCGGCGATCGTGCCCGCCAGGACGACGTAGGTGAGTCCGGCCAGCGCCAGGCCCCCGTCCACGGTGGTGACGGCGGTGCCGAGGGTGGACCAGACCTGCGGGCCCTCGGCGAACCAGGAGATCCCGAAGAAGGGGAGCACGGGCACGACGCACATCCACAGCATCAGGCGCATGGGGTCGGCGGCGCCCGCTTTGCGGGTCGCGATGTTGCCGACCGCCCACGACAGACCGGCGAGCACGGCGAGGGTCATGGGGAGCAGGCTCGCGTCCGCGACGCCCTGCCCCACGGCGACGATCACCATGCCGGACACGGCGACGACGAGACCGGCGAGGCGGACACCGTCGAGCCGTTCGCGCAGGAACAGTACGGCGAGCAGGACCGTGAAGGGCGCGGACGACTGCAGTACGAGCGACGCGAGGCCCGTGGGTAGACCGGCCTCCATCGCCCAGAACAGGAAGGCGAACTGGGCGAAGCCGAACCCGGCGCCGTAGAGCAGGAGCCAGCGCAGGGGAACGGCGGGTCGCGGGACGAACAGCAGGACCGGGACGGCGATGATCGCGAAGCGCAGTCCGGCGAAGAAGAACGGCGGGAAGTGGTCGAGGCCCAGTCTGATCGCGAGGAAGTTGCATCCCCAGAGCACCACGACGGTGAACGCGAGCAGACGGTCCCGGAACGACATGCCGTCAATTCTTTGCGCAGGAAACAATCAGGACAAGCGAATGTTCCTGAAGAAAGTGTGTAGTTTTACTACATGGATGTCGTGCGATTGCGAATACTGCGCGAACTCGCCGACCGCGGAACCGTGGCTGCGACAGCCGCAGCGTTGTCGATGACACCGTCAGCCGTCTCGCAGCAGCTCAAGGTGCTCGCCCGGGAGGCGGGAGTGCCCCTGCTCGAACCCGACGGCCGACGCCTGCGGTTCACCGACGCGGGTCGTGCGCTCGTGGTGCGCACCGACGAGGTGCTCGACGCCCTCGACCGGGCCGCCGACGAGATGACCGCCTATGCGCGGTCGCCCCGCGGACGGGTGCGCGTGGCGTCGTTCCCCTCCGGGGCAGCACTCCTGCTGCCGGCCGTGCTCGAGGCGGCCGGGGCGATCGGCGTCGAGTTGGACGTGAGCGACGAGGACGTCCCGGCCTCGGCCGCGCCCGCACTGCTCGCCGACTACGACGTGGTGCTCACCCACCGCGACGAGCGTTCGGCTCCGCTGTCCGGTCCGCGTGTCCACGTCGAGACGCTCATGCGCGAACCGATCGATGTCGTCCTCCCTCCCGGGCACCGGCTCGCGGCGCAGGACCGCGTGCAGGTCGACGAACTGGTGGGGGAGCACTGGATCAGCGTGCGGGGTGGATTCCCCGTCGACGACGTGTTGCTCTCCGTCGCGGCGGTGACGGGCATCCGTGCTCGGGTTGTGCACCGCATCAACGACTTCCGTGTCATCGAGGAACTCGTCGCGGCGGGGCACGGGGTGGCCCTGCTGCCGCGGTACTCGGTTCTGCATCCCGCCTTGGTGCGCCTGCCGCTGGCCGGTGTACGTGCGGCGCGGCTCTACGAGCTCGTCACCCGCCCGGGAGCGTCGCGACGGCCAGCCGTGGGTGCCGTGCTCGACAGCTTCCGGACCGCAGCGGCACGGAAGCTGTCGATGTGAACGAACGGGTGGTCGCGCGGGATCAGGCGAGTGCCTTGGCCTTCAGTGCGTCGAACTCGGCCTGGTCGATGACACCCTCGTCGAGCAGCTTCTTCGCGTCGGCGATGTGTTCGGCGGGCGACTTGCCGGCGACCGAGCGGATGTAGTCGTCCTGCACGGCCTTGTACTGCGCGGCCTCCTTCGCGGAGCGCTCTGCCATTCCGGTGCCGTGGACGATCAGATAGATCAGGCCCGTGAGCCACGGGAAGACGAACAGGAAGACGATCCAGATCGCCTTGACCCAGCCGGACTGTTCGCGGTTGCGGAACAGATCCCCGATGATCATCCACAGCATGATGAGGTACGCGATGAATGCGAAGCAGACGATGATGTACCAGATGATGTCCATGAATTCCATACGCACACTCCGGGTTCGAGCAGAACGACTCTGCGGGACGAGAATTGCGGAATTCGACGGATATCACCCGTGAACGGGTTCGTTCTCGTCGAACATTCGGAACTGTATCTTTCCGGAGAGTGCGGTAATTGCCCGAAACGGTATTTGCGAGATGAATTGTCGGGGTGAAAATCCCCGAAAACGACGAATGCGGTGGACCCTCATGGGTCCACCGCATTCGGTTCGGAGACGGATCAGCGGTGCGAGCGGTTCACCGCGGAGACCATCGCGCGCAGCGACGCCGTGGTGATCGACGGGGCGATGCCCACGCCCCACACCAGGACGGTCGTGCCGTCGGGACGCGTGACGTCGGCCTCGACGTAGGCCGCGGCGTTGGCGTCGTCGCCGGCGGACATGGCGTGCTCGGCGTAACCGCGAACGGCCACCTGGTAACCCAGCGACTCGAGGGCGTCCACGAAGGCCGCCAGCGGGCCGTTGCCGCTGCCGGAGATCTCCTTCTCCACGCCGTCGACCTTCAGCACGGCGACGATGCTGTCCTCACCGTCGTCGGTCTCGGCCGCGGTGACCTTCTGCCGGATGCGCTCGAGCGGCGAGACCGGGGCCAGGTACTCCTCGTGGAAGATGTCCCACATCTCCTTGGGGCTGACCTCGCCACCATCACCGTCGGTGACCTTCTGGACGGCCTGCGAGAACTCGATCTGCAGGCGACGCGGCAGGTTCAGGCCGTGGTCATGCTTCATGATGTACGCGATGCCGCCCTTGCCGGACTGCGAGTTCACGCGGATCACGGCCTCGTAGGTGCGGCCGACGTCCTTCGGGTCGATCGGCAGGTAGGGCACGGCCCAGGTGTGGTCGTCGACGTCGACACCGGCGGCTTCGGCGTCGACCTTCATCGCGTCGATGCCCTTGTTGATCGCGTCCTGGTGGCTGCCGGAGAAGGCGGTGTAGACCAGGTCGCCACCGTAGGGGTGGCGCTCGTGGACGGGCAGCTGGTTGCAGTACTCGACCGTGCGGCGGATCTCGTCGATGTTCGAGAAGTCGATCTGCGGGTCGACGCCACGGCTGAACATATTCATGCCCAGGGTCACCAGGCAGACGTTGCCGGTGCGCTCACCGTTGCCGAACAGGCAGCCCTCGATGCGGTCGGCACCGGCCTGGTAGCCCAGCTCGGCAGCGGCGACGCCCGTGCCGCGGTCGTTGTGCGGGTGCAGCGACAGGATGATCGAGTCGCGCTTCGCCAGATTGCGGTGCATCCACTCGATCGAGTCGGCGTAGACGTTGGGGGTGGCCATCTCGACCGTGGCCGGCAGGTTGATGATCACCGGGTTCTCGGGGGTCGCGCCCAAGGTCTCGACGACCGCGTCGCAGACATCCTTGGCGTACGACAGCTCGGTTCCGGTGTACGACTCGGGGGAGTACTCCCAGCGCCAGTTGGTGTCGGGGTGGTTCTTCGCCTCTTCGAGCACCAGCTCGGCGGCGTCGGTCGCGATCTTCTTGACGGTCTCCTTGTCGGCGCGGAACACCACGCGACGCTGCAGGATCGACGTCGAGTTGTAGAAGTGCACGATCACGTTCTGCGCCCCGGCGCACGCCTCGAAGGTGCGCTTGATCAGTTCGGGGCGGGACTGCGTCAGCACCTGGATGGTGACATCGTCGGGAATCGCGCCGTCCTCGATGATCTCGCGGACGAAATCGAAATCGGTCTGGCTCGCGGACGGGAAACCGACCTCGATCTCCTTGTAACCCATGCGTACGAGCAGATCGAACATGCGCCGCTTACGGGCGGGGCTCATCGGGTCGATTAGCGCCTGGTTGCCGTCGCGCAGGTCCACGGCGCACCACGCCGGGGCGCGATCGATGATCTTGTCGGGCCAGGTGCGGTCGGGCAGCGAGATCGACTCGACTTCCTCGGCGAACGGCCGGTACCGGTAGGTCGGCATCGACGAGTTCTTCTGCTTGTTCCACGACGGCTGGTCGGCCGGGGCCGGCTTGCTCGGCGGGGTGATGGTGCGCGAGCCGGAGGTGAAAGCGTCGGCGGGTGACATGACGTAACTCCAAAGAGAAAAGGGGACCTGTGGGCCCAGATCGAATATCGACCGGCGCGTCGAAACCCCGCGACGGGAAGCCGGTCTGGTCAGATCCCGCCGCGGCGGCCGAGGAGAAGCACGCGCTGCATGCCCTGCAGTGTATCGCGCCATACCCCACCTCGACCAAGTGGCACCTCCCACACGCATGCGTTCCGTGTGACCGGGCAGCGGTGATGTCGTGACCCGATCGATACGAACGCGCCTGACAGAGCGGTACTTGCGCCCCTAGCGTTACCGAACGTAACTCCCGCAACATCAGTAACACCGGTATCTCCGGTAACACGATGGGTGAAGGGCGTATCGATGGGATCGTTGCGCACGGCGATTGCCGGATCGTGCAGTGCACTGCTCGCACTCGGACTCATGGCGGTCTCCGCCCCCGCCGCGCACGGCGAACCCTGCGACTCGGGACTCCCCGGCTCGGGTTCGGGCTCCGGATCCTTCGGCACGGGATCATCAGGACCGCGGCTCGGAAGCAGCGGATCGGGGAGTGGAGGACTCGCACCCGAAGGCCCGCAGGGACCGCTACCGGCACTCGGCCCGGGCCCCACCAGCACCGTCGCCTGGGTGACCGGCCCGCGCAGCCCCAACAGGACCTACGACAGGTTCTCCATCTCGGGAACCGACCTCGGCATCATGTGGGACAACGGTGCGCAGGGCGAGGACCGTCAGGTCCTCATGGCCTTCGGCGACACCTTCGGCGACTGCTCGCTGCCCGACCAGCAGTGGCGCCACAACGTCCTCATGCGCACCACCGACGCCGACCTCTCCGACGGCATCGACGTGCCCGATCCGGTGCCCGGCGACCCGCGTGCGGGTTCGCCCGTCCTGCCCTCCGCGCCCGACATCTCCCGCGAACTCGTGGGCAGCCTCGCACTCGACGGCGTCGAGATCACCGTGATCCCCACGGCCGGCATCGCCGTCGACGGCATCCAGTACGTCAACTTCATGTCGGTGCGGTCGTGGGGCGACCACGGCGAGTGGTGGACCAACGCGTCGATGATCGCGACCTCGACCGACAACGGGGAGACCTGGCAGCTCGACCCGGCGACGGCGCGGATCAACCTGCCCCTCGACGTACCCACGGTGCAGCAGCTGTCCACCGGGAACGAGAACTTCCAGCAGCACGCCTACGTCCGCCACGAGGGATACGTCTACGACTTCGGCACACCGCAGGGCCGGTTCGGCGCGGCCTTCGTCTCGCGCGTCCCCGAGACCGCTCTGCTGGACCTGGCCGCCTACGAGTACTGGAGCGGCGACGACTGGGTGTCCGGCGACGCCGCCGCGGCCACCCCGGTCGTGCCGCCCGCAGTCGGGGAGATGTCGGTGCAGTTCCTGGGCGACGAGTTCGTCATGCTCTACGGCAACGAGGCGAACGGCACGATCGAGATGAGGACGTCCGCGAGACCCGAGGGGCCGTGGAGCGAGGCTCGCGTGCTGGTCACCCACCGTGAGATCGGTGGTCTCTACGCTCCGTTCATCCACCCGTGGTCCACGGATACGGACCTCTACTTCACCGCCTCGCGGTGGGGCGACTACAACGTCATGCTGTTGCGCACGACACTTTCCTGAGACGCCCCGGGTCGATGGAAGCCGCGGTCGGTAAGCTGGGCCACTGGACTTGTTCCCGAGACCCGGAGGTTGGCCAGCGTGGCACTCGTCGTCCAGAAGTACGGAGGATCCTCGGTCGCGACGGCCGAGCGGATCCGGCGCGTCGCTGAAAGGATCGTCGAGACCAAGAAGGCGGGCAACGACGTCGTGGTCGTCGTCTCGGCCATGGGAGACACGACCGACGAACTCCTCGATCTCGCACAGCAGGTGTGCCCGGCCCCGCCGGCCCGCGAGATGGACATGCTCCTCACCTCCGGTGAGCGCATCTCCAACTCCCTCGTCGCGATGGCGATCCACTCGCTCGGCGCCGAGGCCCGGTCGTTCACCGGTTCCCAGGCCGGCGTGATCACCACGGGCAGCCACGGCAAGGCGAAGATCATCGACGTCACCCCCGGCCGCGTGCGCACCGCCCTCGACGAGGGCAGCATCGTGCTGGTCGCCGGCTTCCAGGGTGTGAGCCAGGACAGCAAGGACATCACGACTCTCGGTCGTGGCGGTTCGGACACGACCGCCGTCGCACTCGCCGCCGCGCTCGACGCGGACGTCTGCGAGATCTACACCGACGTCGACGGCGTGTTCTCCGCGGACCCGCGCATCGTCAAGGACGCGCAGCGCCTCGAGAAGGTCTCCTTCGAGGAGATGCTCGAGCTCGCCGCGTGCGGCGCGAAGGTTCTCATGCTGCGGTGCGTGGAGTACGCCCGCCGCTACAACGTGCCCGTGCACGTTCGTTCGTCGTACACCACCAAGCCCGGCACCATCGTGTCCGGATCGATGGAGGACATCCCTGTGGAAGAGGCCCTGATCACCGGCGTTGCGCACGATCGCAGCGAAGCGAAGATCACCGTCGTCGGTATCCCCGACACCCCCGGTTACGCCGCCAAGGTGTTCCGCGCCGTCGCCGACGCCGAGATCAACATCGACATGGTGCTGCAGAACATCTCGAAGGTCGAGACCGGCAAGACCGACATCACCTTCACCTGCCCGAAGAGCGACGGCCCGCGCGCGGTCGAACTCCTCACCAAGCAGCAGGGCGACATCGGCTTCACTCAGGTCCTCTTCGACGACCACATCGGCAAGGTCTCCCTCGTCGGTGCCGGCATGAAGAGCCACCCCGGCGTCACGGCCAAGTTCTGCGAGGCCCTCGCCGACGCCGGCATCAACATCGACCTGATCTCGACGTCGGAGATCCGCATCTCCGTGCTCGTGGATGACAACGAACTCGACGACGCCGTGCGCGCTCTGCACGCGGCATTCGAGCTCGGCGGCGACGAAGAGGCCGTCGTGCACGCAGGAACGGGGCGGTAATCGTGACCACCAATCAGGCGAGCGAAGCGACGGGCAAGACCATTGCGGTCGTAGGCGCCACGGGGCAGGTCGGTATCGTCATGCGCACCCTGCTCGAGGAGCGCAACTTCCCGGCCGACACGGTTCGGTTCTTCGCGTCGGCCCGCTCGGCCGGCAAGAAGCTACCGTTCCGCGGTGAGGAGATCGTGGTCGAGGACGTCGCGGCGACCTCCGACGAGGATCTGAAGGGCATCGACATCGCGCTGTTCTCGGCCGGTGGCACCCTCTCCAAGGAACAGGCTCCGCGCTTCGCGGCCGCCGGTGCGATCGTCGTCGACAACTCGTCGGCATGGCGCAAGGACCCCGAGGTTCCGCTCGTCGTCAGCGAGGTCAACCCGGAGCAGGTGAAGAACCCACCGAAGGGCATCATCGCCAACCCGAACTGCACCACGATGGCCGCGATGCCGGTGCTCAAGGCACTGCACGACGAGGCCGGACTCCAGCGCCTGATCGTGTCGAGCTACCAGGCGGTCTCCGGTAGCGGACTGGCGGGCGTCGAGGAACTCGTCGGCCAGGTGCGTGCCGTCGCCGACGAGGCCGACAAGCTCGTCCACGCGGGCGACGCCGTCGACTTCCCGGCCCCGAACAAGTACGTCGCGCCCATCGCGTTCAACGTCGTGCCGCTCGCCGGCTCGATCGTCGACGACGGAACGGGTGAGACCGACGAGGACCAGAAGCTGCGCAACGAGTCGCGCAAGATCCTCGGCCTGCCGGACCTGCTCGTGTCGGGCACGTGCGTGCGCGTTCCCGTCGTGACCGGCCACTCGCTGTCGATCAACGCCGAGTTCGAGCGGCCGCTGTCGGTCGAGCGTGCGCAGGAGCTGCTCGCGAACGCTCCGGGCGTCCGTCTCGTCGACGTGCCGACCCCGCTCGCCGCAGCGGGCGACGACGTCTCGCTCGTGGGCCGCATCCGTCAGGATCCGGGTGCTCCTGAGGGCCGCGGTCTCGCGCTCTTCGTCTCGGGCGACAATCTGCGCAAGGGTGCTGCTCTCAACACCATCCAGATCGCTGAGCTGCTCGTCTAGGCGACCTTNGGGTGGACCTCTTCGGGTCCACCCGCTCCGTCGCGTTTCGGGCCTGATTCGGTATACCCGAGAAATATTTACAAGCAGTCTGGACTGTTTGTTGTTTTCCCGTTACGCTGCGATGCGTGATCCAGGACACTGCGCCGAACGGTGGTCGCACCCAGGCGCAACGCACAGCCGCGACGCGAGCCAAGCTGCTCGACGCCGCGGTCGACTCGCTCGTCGAGCATGGCTATTCGGGAACCAGCACGCAGGGCATCGCCAAACGTGCCGGAGTCTCGCGAGGCGCCCAGCTCCACCACTTCCCGACGAAGGAGAGCCTTGTCGTCGCGGCGGTCGGGCACCTCGTCGACAGGCGGCTGCAGGAGATCCTCGAGACACGACCCGATCCGGAGCACGGCTTCGAAACGCTCATGGATGCCTTCTCCGGCCCGCTCTTCGCCGCAGCGCTCGAACTGTGGGTCGCGGCGCGGACCGATCCGTCCCTGCACGAGGCGATGATCCCGCTCGAACGCAAGGTGTCGGACGCGCTCCGCGCGGGTTGCCTGGAGATCATGGGCGACCGGGTCTCGCCCGACCACATCGACCTCAGCATCGAAATCGCCCGGGGCTTCGCCGTCTCGGCCCTGATGCGTACCCCCGAATCCGATCGAGAATTCCGGGAGCGCCTGCTCCCGGTCTGGAAGGCGCTGGTGATGAAATGAGTCTCGCACTGCTTCCCGATCACGTGCACACACTCGTCGTCGGCGCGGGCTTCGGTGGCATCGGTATGACCGCAACGCTGTTGCGCGAGAACCCCGACGCCGACGTTCTCGTCCTCGAGCGCGGTGACGACGTCGGCGGAACCTGGCGCGTGAACACCTATCCCGGTGCCGCATGCGATGTTCCGAGCGCGCTGTACTCGTTCTCCTTCGCGCCCGAACCCGACTGGTCGCGAGCGTACGGCACCCAGGAGGAGATCTACGCGTACCTCCGCCGTGTTGCACGTGAGCAGGGCGTGACCGACCGGACGATGTTCGGGTGCGAACTGCGCGCGGCGCAGTGGGACGCCGAGCGTGCCGTGTGGCGGATCTCCACCTCCCGTGGCGACCTGACGGCCGACGTGCTCGTCGCCGCGACCGGCGCCCTCTCCACACCCACCTATCCGAAGGTTTCCGGCCTGGAGTTGTTCCGCGGCAAAAAGTTCCATTCGGCCGAGTGGGATCACGACCACGACCTCACGGGTGAGCGTGTCGCCGTCATCGGTACCGGCGCGTCGGCCATCCAGTTCGTGCCGGCGATCGTCGACCGCGTCGAACATCTCACGCTGTTCCAGCGCACGGCCTCCTGGGTGATGCCCAAGCACGACCACGTCATCGCGCGGTCGGTCCGCACGCTCTACCGGCGCTTCTCCCTGGCTCAGAAGCTCATGCGCGGATTCGTGTACGGGCACAGGGAGATCTACGTCGTCGGCATGACGAAGCCCTTCGCCCGCAAGTACCTCCTGCCGCTGTTCGAGGTCCGGGCACGCCAGGTGTTGCGCAAGAACGTGCGCGATCCTGAGCTGCGCAAGCGCCTGACCCCCGATTTCGCGATCACCTGCAAGCGGATCCTGTTGTCCAACGACTGGTTCCCGGCCATCACCCGCCCGAAGGTGGACGTGGTGTCCTCCGGTCTGGCGGCGGTCACCGAGAACGGTGTCGTCGACGACAAGGGCACCGAGTACCCGGTCGACACCATCATCTTCGGTACCGGTTTCACGCCGACGGAACCGCCGGTCGCGCACCATATCCGCGGTGGCGACGGCCGCACCCTCGCCGAGACCTGGGACGGCAGCCCCTCGGCCTATCTCGGCATCACCGTGCCCGGCTTCCCCAATCTGTTCCTCATGTACGGCCCCAACACCAATCTCGGCCACAGCTCGATCGTGTACATGCTCGAATCCCAGGCCAACTACATCTCCGACGCGCTGCGCACGATGGAGCGTCACGGCATCTCGGCCGTGGAGGTGCGCGACGACGCGGTGCGCCGCTACACCGCCGATCTCGACCCGGCGCTGAACAACACGGTCTGGAACCAGGGTGGCTGCAGCAGCTGGTACATCGACGAGAAGGGCCGCAATTCCGTGATGTGGCCGACCTTCACGTGGCAGTACCGGGCGCGGACCAAGCAGTTCGACCCGGAGAGCTACACGGAACACCGAGCGACGGCAGGAGCGGGCGCATGAAGCAGAGCGACGGCAGGAGCGGGCGCATGACCCATTACGACGTCCTCGTCATCGGATCCGGATTCGGCGGCAGCGTCGCAGCACTGCGCGCCACCGAGAAGGGATACAAGATAGGAGTTCTCGAGGCCGGACGGCGTTTCGAGGACGACGAGCTGCCCGAGACGAGTTGGCGGCTGCGCAAGTACCTGTGGGCGCCGCAGGTGGGATGCTACGGGGTGCAGCGCATGCACCTGCTGCCCAACGTGCTCGTCATGGCGGGAGCCGGTGTGGGCGGCGGGTCGCTGAACTACGCCAACACCCTGTACAAGCCGCCGACGCCCTTCTTCCGCGACCCGCAGTGGGGTCACATCACCGATTGGGAAGCGGAACTGACGCCGTACTACGACCAGGCGGCACGGATGCTCGGCGTCCGCCCCAATCCCAGCATCACGCCCGCGGACGAGGTGATGCGCCAGGTCGCCGACGAGATGGGTGTCGGCCACACCTACACGACCACCCCGGTCGGTGTGTTCTTCGACGAGCCCGGCAGGACGGTGCCCGACCCGTTCTTCGGTGGAGCCGGCCCCGACCGCACCGGCTGCACGGAGTGCGGCAGCTGCATGACGGGTTGCCGTGTGGGAGCGAAGAACACGCTCGCCAAGAACTACCTCTACCTCGCGGAGAAGGCCGGCGCGCACATCCACGCCCTCACGACGGTGACCCGTGTGGTGCCCCGTACCGGTGGTGGGTATGAGGTCCACACCCGCAGCACGAACGGCATCAGGAAGCGCCGCAAGGTCTTCACCGCCGACCAGGTGGTGATCGCGGCCGGTACCTACGGTACGGCGCGCCTGCTGCTCGCGAGCCGCGAGACCGGCGACCTGCCGAACCTGTCTCCGGCCCTCGGCACCGTGGTGCGCACCAACTCCGAGGCGGTGCTCGCCGCGACCGCGCAGGATCGCGTCGTCGACTACACGAAGGGCGTGGCCATCACGTCGTCCTTCCACCCGGACGACCACACCCACATCGAACCGGTGCGGTACGGCAAGGGCAGCAACCTGATCGGTCTGCTCCAGGCGCTGCTCGTCGACGGTGGCACGCGGATGCCGCGACTGCTGAAGTTCTTCGGTGTCGCCGCGAAGAATCCCGCCGCCTTCCTCCGCTCGCTGTCGGTCCGGAACTGGTCCGAGCGCACGGTCATCGCTCTCGTGATGCAG
This sequence comes from Rhodococcus sp. Chr-9, assembly GCF_000801125.1. Taxonomy (NCBI): domain Bacteria; kingdom Bacillati; phylum Actinomycetota; class Actinomycetes; order Mycobacteriales; family Nocardiaceae; genus Rhodococcus; species Rhodococcus sp. Chr-9. The sequence continues at coordinate 79,151 of NZ_JTIZ01000118.1, read as the reverse complement.
ACCGACGACAACTCTCTCGAGCTCGCGACCCGGCGCACGCCGATCGGCCGGGGCCTGACCAGCAAGCAGGGGCCTGGCACTCCGCCGCCCGAGTGGATTCCGGTGGGCCACGAAGCGGTCCGCCGCGTCGCCGACAAGATCGACGGCGACGCCGGTGGTTCGATCGCCGACCTGTTCGACATCCCGATGACCGCGCACTTCCTCGGCGGGTGCGCGATCGGCGATTCGCCGCGTACCGGCACCGTCGACCCGTACCTGCGTGTCTACGGGCACAAGGGTCTGCACGTCGTCGACGGCTCCGCGGTGAGCGCCAACCTCGGCGTGAACCCGTCCCTCACGATCACCGCGCAGGCCGAACGTGCGCTGGCGCTGTGGCCGAACAAGGGGGAGAAGGACAACCGGCCTCCGCTCGGGTCGGCCTACGAACCCGTGCAGCCCGTGCAGCCCGTGCGTCCGGTCGTGCCCGTCGAGGCCCCGGCGGCGCTGCGACTGCCCATCACCCCCGTTCGGAAGGAGAGCGCCCGTGCTCTGGACAGTGCCTGAGAGCGAGGACGAACGCACCGACTATCCGGTCTCGCCGCCACCGCCATGGCCGGCCTCCGTGCGGGCCGCCCTGTGGTGGCATCGCAGCACCCCGGACGCCTCCCAGTACGGGCCGGCAGGCGCGACCCTGCCCATCACCCTCGCGATGATGGTCGACTACCTCGACTCGCCGGTCGGGCCGTACCGCGAGGTGCTGGCCAGCCCGGTGCTGCGCCGCGACCTGATCCCGGCGATGGCGGTGCCGTTCATCGCCGTCGACTCCGAGCCGTCGGTGCACGGTGGTCGCGAACACTGGAAGCTGCCGAAGGTGCTCGCGAAGTTCGACGGCGACGTCCTCGGCGATTTCTCCGCGACCGGCGCCCGATGGAGCGTGGCCACCTCGGCCGCGCCGAAGGGCCCGGAACTGCCGATCGCAGGTGGACTGACCTTCGCCCAGCCGATCCCCGGCGGCGCCGTCGAACGCGCCACCGCCCGGCTGCGGGGGAAGTTCCGTTACGCGCGGGTGACCGTCGCGGCGGAGGGACCGACGCTGAGCCGCTGGCTTCGCCCCGGCACCCACCACGGCATCGTCATCACCTCCGGACGGATGTCCACGGGCGCGTCGCGAGTCGTGTCGCGTATGTAGGTCAGCCGGTCTCTCCGCCGTCGAGGAGATCGCCGATGCCGACGCACACGCGATGTTCGACGTGCAGATCTTCGGGGTGCTGAACGTGATGGGGCGGCGTTTCCGGTGTTCAGGAGCAACCGTCGCGGGCACATCGTCAACGTCTCGTCGATCCTGGTGCTCACGACCTTCCCGGGCTGGGGGCTCTACAGTGCGGGCAAGTTCGCGCTCGAGGCCCTGACGGAAGCGCTCGCCGCGGAGGTCGCCGATCTCGGTATCGGGGTGAATCTGATCGAACCGGGATACGTGCGGACCGATTTCCTGACGAAAGACTAGCTCGCACTTCCCGATTCGACACTCGGTGAGGATCCGGCCGTGCGGAGAGACGACCGAGGCGCGCCGGGCGCCGGCGGGCGCCGACCGCACCGACCTCTGATCCGATCGGAGACCCGAAGTAGGCGTGACGGGCACCGCACCGATCCTTTTCTTGACTTATTCCAGAAAAGGGGCATACTTGGTGTCATGCAACAAGGACACGAGCATCACTTCGACCCCAAGGAGCAACTGCGCTCCGTGGGTCTGCGGGTGACCGCTCCCCGCGTTGCCGTACTGAGAACCGTTGCCGAGCATCCGCATTCCGATGCGGACGGAATTGCCGCCCACGTGCGCGACGAACTCGGCTCGGTGTCGACGCAGGCCGTGTACGACGTACTCAAGGCATGCGTGGGGAACGGGTTGCTCCGCCGGATCGAACCGGCCGGATCACCCGCACGGTACGAGACCCGCATCGGCGACAACCACCACCACCTCGTGTGCCGCGCATGCGGCACGGTCGTCGACATCGATTGCGTGGTCGGGGCCGCGCCCTGCCTGACGCCGTCCGACGACCACGGCTTCGTCATCGACGAAGCAGAGGTCACCTTCTGGGGCATGTGCCCCGATTGCCGCGCCGACTAGCGCCCACTCGCTTCACCGGTGGTCCGGCCCCTCCGCGGGCCGAACCACCGGCTTCGTGTCCCGAGACCCGGAACATCCGTATACGGAGGTCACCATGACGAATGCCCGTTACACCACGAACAACGTCGGTATCCCCGTCGCCAGCGACAACGAGTCGCTCACCGCGGGCACCCAGGGGCCGATCCTGCTCCACGACCACTACCTGGTCGAGAAGCTCGCGCACTTCAACCGCGAGCGGGTGCCCGAGCGCGTCGTGCACGCCAAGGGCGCCGGCGCGTTCGGTGAGCTCGTCGTCACCGAGGACGTCTCCGCCTACACGAAGGCCAAGCTGTTCCAGCCGGGCGTGAAAACCGAGATGCTGGCACGCTTCTCGACGGTCGCCGGTGAACAGGGCAGCCCCGACACCTGGCGCGACCCGCGCGGTTTCGCTTTGAAGTTCTACACCGAGGACGGGAACTACGACCTGGTCGGCAACAACACGCCGATCTTCTTCATCAAGGACCCGATCAAGTTCCCCGACTTCATCCACTCGCAGAAGCGCCTGCCCGGCTCCGGCCTGCGCGACCACACGATGCAGTGGGACTTCTGGACCCTGCGCCCCGAGACCGCACACCAGGTCACCTGGCTGATGGGCGACCGTGGCCTGCCGCGCACGTGGCGCCACATGGACGGCTTCGGTTCGCATACCTACCAATGGATCAACGCCGACGGTGAGCGCTTCTGGGTGAAATACCACTTCAAGACCGACCAGGGCATCGAGTTCCTCACCCAGGACGAGGCCGACCGCCTCGCCGGCTCGGATCCCGACTACCACCGCGCCGACCTCTACAAGGCGATCGAGCGTGGCGAGTTCCCGAGCTGGACGCTCCACGTGCAGATCATGCCGGTCGCGGAGGCGGAGAACTACCGGTTCAACCCGTTCGACCTGACCAAGGTGTGGTCGCAAAAGGACTACCCGTTGATCAAGGTCGGCACGATGACCCTGAACCGCAACCCACGCAACTTCTTCGCAGAGATCGAGCAGGCCGCGTTCGCCCCGTCGCACGTCGTGCCGGGCATCGGTTTCTCGCCCGACAAGATGCTGCTCGGCCGCGTGTTCTCCTACGCCGACGCCCACCGCTACCGCATCGGCGTCAACCACGCACAGTTGCCGGTGAACTCCGCGAAGGCCGCCCGTGTCGACTCCTACAGCAAGGAGGGCAACATGGCCTTCCCTTTCAACGATCCGCAGACCCCGGTCTACGCACCGAACAGCTTCGGTGGTCCGCATGCCGATCCCGAGCGGGCCGGCGACGAAGGTCTGTGGAACTTCGGAACCGAGGCCGTGCGCGCGGGCTACGTGCAGCACCCAGAGGACGACGACTTCGGTCAGGCGGGCACCCTCGTCCGCGACGTGATGGACGACGCGGAGCGCGAACGCCTCGTGTACAACATCGTCGGACACGTCCTCGGCGGTACCTCGGAGGCGCTCTACGAGCGGATCTTCGAGTACTGGCGCAACGTCGACGAGGAGCTCGGCAAGCGGGTCGAGGCGGGCGTGCGCGCCGGAGCCTGACCCGTCACCGGGGGAGATGCGACGGGATCAGAGCAGTCCCCACCAGTAGATCAGGGCTGCCAGCGCCAGCACGATCAGCGTGGTGTCCATGTCGCTCTCCCTCCATCCGACGACGACAACTCCATCTTCCTCGCAAACGAGGAATCCGGCACAGACGCCAGGGCCGTCCATCTCTCCGGTGGGCGGCCCTGCCGGCGTCTGCCGAGCATATCGGCTGTTCGAACACGCGTGTGACAGGTGTGTCGGCTGTGGTTGTTAGGTTGGAGATCCGGGGCCGGCGTCGTCACGCCGGGTCGGGTTCGCGCTCGTTCGTCGAAAGGTGTTGTCCGACATGGTGATGGGTCCTACCCATGCAGTATCCGGGGCGCTGGTGGGGCTCGTCGTCGCAGATCTGCTTCCTACCGACTGGGGTGCACCCGCGTCCACCGCGGAGACCTTCGCCTTCGCGGCGGTGTGTTCGGGGGCGGCCCTGCTTCCGGATCTCGACACGGCACAGTCGACGGTCGCGAGGTCGTTCGGGCCCGTGAGCCAGACCTTCGCCAGGGGCATCGACGCGGTCTCGCTCGGCTACTACTCGCTCACCAAGGGCAGCCGCGACCGGAAGCGGCGCGGCGGGCACCGCACCATGACGCACACCGCGCTGTTCGCGGCACTGCTCGGAGCCGGAGTCTCGGCACTCGTCGCGAGCTTCGGCAGGGAAGCGATCATCGGGGTCCTGTTCGTCACTCTCGGTCTCGCACTGCGCGGGTTGTTCGGGTCGTGGGCGAAGAAGCGCGGGTGGGTGATCGTCACCCTGAGCGCGGCAGTGCTGTCGATCCTGTCGTGGACGTGGTTCCCGCAGGAGGTTGCGTCGACGGGCCTGGGGGTCGCGGTGGCCCTCGGATGCGCGACGCACTGTCTCGGCGACGCCATCACCAAGGAGGGAATCCCCTTCCTCGCTCCGTTCGTGCCCTGGCGCGGGTCGCGCTGGTGGGAGATCAAGCTGCCGTCGGCGTTGTCCATCCGTGCGGGTGGCCCGTTCGAGCTCGGCATCCTCGGTCCGGCCCTCACCGTGGCGGCGGTCGCGATGGCGGTCTGGTCGGTCGACGGCGCTCCCGAACACATCCTCGGCACGTTGGAGGCGTCGGGTCTGTCGTTCTGGAGCGAGGGCGCCGCACACCGGTAGCGGTACTGGAGAATAGAGAGAACTTGTTCTATTTTCGCGGAGTCCGCGCCCGCAGAACAGAACGGAACCCGCCCTCGTGAGCGCTCGAGCCTCTGGTCCCACCCTCAGCCGTCGCGGTCTTCTCGGAGCAGCCGCCGGAGCAGCCGTCCTTGCAGGCACGGGATGGACGCTCGCGGGTGCGGTACCGCTCGGCGACCCGGCAGCCACGATCCCGGCGCCGCCGGACTTCCCGGCCGACATCCCGCTCTCGCAGCAACAGTTCGTCAACTGGGCGAAGACCATCCGGTTCGACGCGGTGTGGACCGCGACCGCGCGCACCGCCGACGACGTCGTCCGCCTCGCGAACTGGGCGCACGCCCACGGCTTCCGCATCCGTCCCCGCGGATCGATGCACAGCTGGAGTCCGCTCACCCTCGAGGCCGGGCAGGACATCGAGAACGTCGTGCTGGTCGACACCATGTCGCAGCTGAACCAGGTCGTCGTCGATGCGGACGCCGCACCTCCGCGCGTGACGGCCGGAGGGGGCGCGAGCATCGAATCCATCCTCACCACGCTCGAAGCGAACGGACTGGGCTGGGCCAACTCGCCCGCCATCGGCGACATCTCCATCGCGGGGGCACTGTCGATCGGTGCCCACGGAGCCACCTACCCGGCGGCGGGGGAGACGGTGATCCCCGGCCAGTCGTTCGGCTCCCTGTCCAATCTCGTCCTGGCTCTGACCGCCGTGGTGTGGAACCCGTCGGCCGCTGCCTACGAACTCCGCGAGTTCCGCCGCGCCGAACCGGAGATCAGACCCCTGCTCGCCCACCTCGGACGCACCTTCGTCACTTCGGTGACGCTGCAGGCCGGAGCGAACTACCGGGTGCGCTGCCAGAGCTTCACCGACATCCCGTGGCGCGAACTGTTCGCCCCGCCCGGCTCGCCGGGGCGCACTTTCGAGCGCTACGTCGAGGAGCACGGGCGGGTCGAGGCGATCTGGTTCCCCTTCACCGAGACACCCTGGCTCAAAATCTGGTCGGTCTCCCCGGAGAAGCCCGCCGCCTCCCGCGAGGTGCAGGATCCGTACAACTACTACTTCTCGGACAGTCTGCCCGAGGAACTCACCGACCTGCTGGGACAGGTCGTGCGTGGCGCCCAGGGCGTCACACCGACCTTCGGTGCGTCGCAGTTCGGTGCGGTGGCAGCGGGACTCGCAGCGACCGGCACGAAAGATCTGTGGGGCTGGTCCAAGGACCTGCTGTTCTACCTGCGCGCCGCGACCCTGCGCGTGGTCGCCGGTGGCGGTGTCGTCGTGACGAGACGCGACAACATCGCCCGCGTCATCAACGAGTTCACGACGTGGCTGCACGAGCGGATGACGCACTACGCCTCGCTCGGGCAGTACCCCGTGAACATGCCGTTCGAGGTACGTCTGTGCAAGGTCGACGACGCCGACGAGGTGCTCGTCGACGCCGCCGGTGTGCCCGACCTGTCGCCGGTGCGTCCCCGCCCCGACCGGCCCGACTGGGACACCGCGATCTGGATGAACGTCGTCTCCATCCCCGGAACGGCCGGGATGCCGGCCTTCTTCCGCGAGATGGAGCAGTGGATGGCCGCCCACTATTCGGGCGATTACGCGACCTTCCGGTCCGAGTGGTCGAAGGGTTGGGCGTTCGACGACGAGGGCGGCTACCGCGACCCCGGTTTCCTCGGTGAGACGGTGCCGGCCATGTACCGCACCGGCCTACCGTCCGGGCAGGGTTGGGACGCCGCGCTCGCGGCTTTCGAGCAGTACGACCCGCACCGGGTGTTCAGCAACCGGTTCCTCGACCGGTTGCTGCCCTGACGTTCCGCTTCAGCACCCCGTGTGCGAGAAGGCCCGCATGTAGCCGGCGGTCTGATAGGCGTACGCCCATGCCCAGTACGACAGGGCGATGTCGGCCGGGCTGGCGGCCATGATGAGTTCGCCGTCGAAGCATCGGTCGAGGATGAAGCGCGCGCGGGAGACGTGCGGCACGAACGTCACGACGATGACGCTGTTCCAGCCGCGCTGTTCCGCGAGACGACGCAGTTCCATGGCCTCACCGCGCGTGGTCGGCGGGTCCGGTTCGAAGCACGTGACGGGGAATTCGTAGCGCGGGTGGTCGCACAGGTCCGTCAGCCAGACGTCCTTCGCGCCGTTGGGATTCGACACCACGACCTCGGGTGCGAAGCCTTCGAGTGCGAGTTCGAGCGCGTAGGGATAGCGCTCGTAGATCGCACCGCCGAGGACGAAGATCGCGTCCGCCCGGCGATACGGGCTGAGGTTCTCGATCTCGATCTGCGGGGCCACGTAGACGGGAAGGCCCGCGGCGATGATCGCGCACGCGACGAGCACGAGGACGGCGAGCCACCGCCGTCGCCGGGGGCGTGGTCTGGTGAGTGTGGAACCTCCGGAATTCTCCGGTGCGTCCTGCCGGGAGGCCCTGTGTCGTCGCGTCATCCGCCGAGTCCGTTCCCGCCCGACCAGAGCCGAGGCGTCTCGCGAGTGCGGTGCCGCCTTTCAGTTTAGGGTATTCAAGTCTGTTTTAATCCCTAAAAACAGACTTGAAGAATCTTTTGTGACGGGAGGGGACGTCCTTTTCCGGAGAGGTGAACAAGGTGCCCCGGAATGCGGTCAGGGCACCTTCTCCGTGAGGAGAAAGTGCCCTGACGAGTTCTTCCACGAGTCGGGGTGGCGGGATTCGAACCCACGACCTCTTCGTCCCGAACGAAGCGCGCTACCAAGCTGCGCCACACCCCGTATTGAACCCCGGTCAGCTTACAACACGAGTCCGCAGAAGATTAAATCGGCTGGTCAGCGACGTAACCCGGCGCGCTCTGCCGAATCACCGCTGGCCTGCTGCGCGGTGTCGCGCGAGGCCGGAACGAGGGTCAGCAGGGTGGCCTCCGGACGGCAGAAGAACCGGGCGGGAGCGAACGGCGACGTGCCGATACCCGCGGAGACGTGCAGTCGCATGTGGGCACCCCAGCGCGACGCGCCCTTCACCCGCGACCGGTCGATCCCGCAGTTGGTCACCAGCGCGCCGTAGAACGGCAGGCACAGCTGGCCGCCGTGGGTGTGGCCCGCCAGAACGAGGTCGTAGCCGTCCTCGGCGAAGCGATCGAGCACCCGCGGCTCGGGGGAGTGAGTCATGCCCAGTCGCAGATCGGCCGAGGGATCGGCCGCACCTGCGATCGTCTCGTACCGGTCGCGGTCGAGATGCGGGTCGTCGACACCGCCGACGGCGATGCGCACGCCGCCGATCTCGATGTCGCGGCGCACGTGCGTCATGTCCTGCCAGCCACGTTCGGTGAACGCCGCACGCAGGTCGCCCCACGGGAGCGGAGGCCCGTAGACGCGGTCGTGGTCCTTGTCGAAGTAGGCCAGCGGATTCTTCAGCACGGGAGCGAAGTAGTCGTTGCTCCCGAAGACGAACAGACCCGGGCGGGCGAGGAGTCCGCCGAGGGCCTGGACGACGGCCGGAACGGCCTTCGGGTGCGACAGGTTGTCGCCCGTGTTCACGACGAGATCGGGCTCGAGGCCGTCGAGTTCGCGCAACCAGTTCTGTTTCAGCTTCTGATTGGGAGTCATGTGCAGGTCGCTGATGTGCAGGACCCGCAGTGTCGACGCGCCGGGCGCGAGCACCGGCACCGTGACCTCGCGAAGGGTGAACGCGTTCCGTTCGATCAGCGTGGCGTAACCGAGGCCGAGAGCGGCGGCGCCGGCAGCACCGAGGGTTACGCGGCGAATTGCAGACAGGTCAGGCACTTCTCCAGCGTACCGCCGTGCGTGGTCCTCGCACGTGGTTCGCCTGTCCCGCGTAGCGTTTCCGGCATGAGCGACACCACATCCTCCCTCGAATCCAGGCTGCGGACCGACCTGACCGCAGCGATGAAGGACAAGGACAAGCTGCGGACCGAGACCCTCAGGATGCTGCTCGCGGCGATCCGGAACGAGGCGGTGTCCGGCAAGGAGGCGCGTGAGCTGTCCGACGACGAGGTGCTCCAGGTCCTCGCGAAGGAATCGAAGAAGCGCGGCGAGGCCGCCGAGGTCTACACCGAGAACGGACGCGGAGAGCTCGCGGCCAAGGAGCACGCCGAGGCACGGATCATCGACGAGTACCTGCCCACCCCGCTCACCGATGCCGAACTCGTCGACGTCGTCGACACCGCCCTCGCGCGCGTTGCGGAGGAACTCGGCACGCGGCCGGGTCCGAAGAACATGGGCCAGGTGATGAAGGCCGCCACCGAGATCGCGGCAGGCAAGGCCGACGGCAAGCGCCTGTCCGCAGCCGTGCGTTCACGCCTGTAAACCGACCGTGGAAGCCCTGCGGCTCAGTTGTCGGGGCGGCTCGGTGTCGTCGTGGGAGTGGACTCCTCCTCCGCCGGCGGACTCGACTCGCTCTGCTCGAGCTCACGTCCCGGGATGGGCGCGGGCGTCGACCGGCGGGTCGTGTCGGGCACCTCGCGGTCGCGCGGGCGGGCCGGGGTGGCGCTCGTGGTGGGAGCGACGCGGACCGATCCGTCGCTGATGAACAGCGTGACCGTCGATCCCGGGACGGCCGAGCCGCTCGGGGACGTACCCGTCACCGTTCCGGCGCGTTCCTCACCGGCGATCGTCGCCTCCGAGACCGAGAATCCGGCGTCCTGCAGTCGCTGCACCGCGCGGTCCTTCGACAGGCCCGTCACGTCCGGAACCTGGGCGTTGCCCGCGCCGCGGACGTACCGGGGATCGGGGGCGGGCAGTTCGATGGAGCCGAACTTGTTCGCCACCGGCAGCATCGCTGAGAACCATGTCCGCGCCGGTTCGGTACCGCCGAAGAGGTTGCCGTCGTAGCAGGGGCGGACCGGACCCGAGCAGATCTGGCCGGGAGTGGGGGAGTCGCCGTAGGTGTAGACCACGCCGGCGAACCGGTTGGTGAAGCCGAGGAAGGCCGACGACATGTGCGACTCGGTAGTACCGGTCTTCGCCGCGACCGGCAGGTTCCAGCCCACCGACCCCGCGGCGCCCGAAGCGGTACCGCCGGCGGCGGTGTCCTTGCTCATCGCCGTCGTCAGGGTGTCGGCCAGACCGGGCTCGACGGCCTGCTCGCACGCCTGCTGCGTGATCGGCACGGGCTTGCCCTCGCGGTCGAACACCCCCTCGATCGGGGTGGGCGGGCACCACTTGCCGTGCGAGGCGAGGGTTGCCGCGACGTTCGACAGCTCCAGCGCGTTGATCCACGTCGGGCCGAGCGTGTACGAGCCGAGGTGCTGGTTCTTCTGCATCTCGGCCATCGACTGGTCGCCGAAGCCGGAGGTGCGGGGCTGCAGGTACGACCGCAGACCCAGGCGCACCGACATGTCGACAACCGCGTCGACGCCGGTCGCCTCGATGAGCTTGACGAACGCCGTGTTCGGTGACTGTGCCAGCGCGTCGGTCACCGACAGTCGCGACGGATACGGCGCGGCGTTCTCGACGCAGTAGTAGTTGGCCGGGCAGCCGCGGGCACCGCCGTCGCCCAGACCGCGGGCGTTGTAGCGGGACGGGACGTCGAGCACGGCGGAGGTGCCGAGACCCTGTTCCATGGCGGCGGCGACGGTGAAGATCTTGAAGATCGACCCGGCGCCGTGACCGGCCAGCGAGTAGGGCTGCGGCTGGACCGTCTCCTTGGCCTCGGCGTCGAGACCGAACTTGCGGCTCGACCCCATGGCGAGGACCTTGTGCGAATCCTGGCCCGGCTCGATCACGTTCATCACCGAGGCCACGTCGTCGACGGTGGGGCTGGTGAACCGGTCGAGCGACTCTTTGACGGAGTTCTGGACCTCGGGGTCGAGGGTCGTGCGGATGAGATATCCGCCCCGGTCGATCTGCTCGCGCGACAGGCCCGAGTTCTCGAGATACTGCAGCGCGTACTCGCAGAAGTAACCGCGGTCGTCGGCAGCGATGCAGCCGCGGGGGAGCGTGTTGGGCTCGGGCAGCACGCCGAGCGGCAGTTCCTTCGCGGCGCGGATCTCGTCGGCGCGCTCCGGGATGTTGTCGATCATCGTGTCGAGCACGATGTTGCGACGGGCGAGCACGCCGTCGGGATTGGTGTACGGGTTCAGCGCCGAGCTGGACTGCACCATGCCCGCGAGCATCGCGGCCTGCGGGATGTTCAGGTCCTTGGCGTCGATGCCGAAGTAGGTCTGGGCGGCGTCCTGGATGCCGAACGAACCGTTGCCGAAGGGGACGAGGTTCAGATAGCGGGTGAGGATCTCGTCCTTGGTGAGCTGATCGTCGAGGGTCAGCGCCATGCGGATCTCACGGATCTTGCGGGCCGGCGTCGTCTCGATCGCCGCGCGGCGTTCGGCGTCGGTCTTCGCGATCACGTGGAGCAGGTAGTTCTTGACGTACTGCTGGTCGATCGTGGAGGCGCCCTGCTCGACCTGACCGCTCGTGGTGTTGGTGAGGAACGCGCGGATGGTGCCCTGCCAGTCGACGCCCTGGTGCTCGGGGAACCGCTTGTCCTCGATCGAGACGATCGCCAGTTTCATCTCGTTGGAGATCTGGTCGCTGGGCACCTCGAAGCGACGCTGGTCGTAGAGCCACGCGATCGGCTCGCCCGCCTTGTCGACCATGGTCGTCACGGCTGGGACGACACCTTCGACGAGCTCTGCGGAACTGTTGTCGACGGTGTCCGCGGCTCGGTTCGAGACGTACCCGAAACCACCCGCGGCCGGGAAGAGCATCCCTGCTACGAGAACGCCGCCGAGGGCCGTGCAACCAGCGAGCTTCGCCACCGTTCTTCGGATCGACACGCCTACACACTACGTGGCGAGGGACCGGCCGGCCGTTTCCAGGGAGCGGGCGTGGCACGACGGGCGAGGTGAAAACGCCTCCGACGTGGGACTTTGTACGTGCGTACCAGAAAAGGTTTCGTTCGCCTTGCGCGTGGGCATCAGTTTACCTAGATTGAGACATCAGTGTGACGCAGATAACACCTTGACGGGCAGGTTTTGCGCCGTTGCGGCACACGGACGGCGCAGACCTCGAACACCGCGAACCGGCGTTCGGAAAGTAAAGGGGCAACTGAATGCACATGACCACCCCGACGACCCGACTCGACGTCGACCAGGCCGAAGCGCGTATCGCTTGGGTCTCCAAGGCTCGCTGCCGCGAAGTCGATCCAGATGAACTGTTCGTGCGTGGCGCAGCGCAGCGCAAGGCTGCGGTGATCTGCCGGCACTGCCCGGTGATGCTCGAGTGCGGGGCGGACGCCCTCGACAACCGTGTCGAGTTCGGCGTGTGGGGAGGCATGACGGAGCGGCAGCGTCGTGCTCTCCTCAAGCAGCATCCCGAGGTCGAGTCCTGGGCCGATTTCTTCCAGGCGCAGCGACAGCACCAGAGCGCGGTCTAGTCACCACCTCACCGGTACACGAACCGCCGAGATCATGACCCGCGAGACATCACGCCTCGCGGGTCAATTGCTCGCCCACCGCCCGCAGCGCCTCGAGATCCGAGACCTCGAAGGGCAGCGAGGGCACCCCGACCACGGGGACGGCAGGGTTCGCCGCGGTGAAGTTGCGTAGCAACCGCAGCTCCCGCTTGGCGATCACGGCCCGGTGCGCGTGGATGCGGAGAACGGCCTCAGCGGCCTTCCCGTCCACGCCCTCCTCCTCGGCGAGCTGGTCCGCCGCGGCGAGGGCGTGATCGGACGGCAACGCCGACAGTGTCGGATGGGTGCGGTTGAGCACCAGGCCCGACAGCGGCATGCGATCGCCCGACAGTCGTTCGACGAAGAACGACGCCTCGCGCAGGGCATCGGGTTCGGGTGCCGCGACCACCATGAAGTGGGTTCCCGGCTGCTGCAGCAACCGGTAGGTGCGGTTGGCGCGCTCGCGGAAGCCCCCGAACATCGAGTCCAGCGACTGCACGAAGGCCGATGCATCCGACAGCATCTGGCTCCCGACGATCGTCGAGACCGCCTTGAGTGCGAGCCCCATCGCGCCGGTCACCAGGCGGCCGAAGCCACGCCCGGGTGCCGTGAAGATCCGGATCATCCGCCCGTCGAGGAAGGCCCCGAGCCGCTGGGGAGCGTCGAGGAAGTCGAGCGCGTTCCGGGACGGCGGGGTGTCGACAATGATGAGATCCCACTCGTCGCTCTGCGCGAGCTGACCGAGCTTCTCCATCGCCATGTACTCCTGCGTGCCGGAGAAAGACGACGCCACGGTCTGATAGAAGGGGTTGTCGAGGATCTGCTGGGCCTTCTCCGGCGTCGAGTGCTCGAGCACCATGTCGTCGAAGGTGCGACGCATGTTGAGCATCATCGCGTGCAGCTCGCCCTTCGCCTCCGGCCCGAGCTCCACCTTCTGCGGTGAATTGTCGAGCGAGGCGACCCCGAGGGCCTGTGCCAGTCGCCGCGCCGGGTCGATCGTGAGCACCACGACGCTACGGCCCCGCTCGGCCGCGCGCAACGCGAGCGCCGCGGCGGTGGTCGTCTTGCCGACACCTCCCGACCCGCAGCACACGATCACCCGGGACGAGCGGTCGTCCAGGATGCGGGCGACGTCGAGGACCTTCCGGATCGGTGCGTTCATCGGACACCCTGCTCGGCAAGGACGTCGGCGAGTTCGTAGAGGCCACCGAGATCGACACCGTCGGCGAGGGCCGGTAGGGACATGCGTGCCACCTTCACTTCGTCGAGTTGAGCGGCGCTCACCTGTTGCGCCTGGAGTACCGCGGCGTGCTCGATGGTCTCGGTCAGCAGGCCGGCGAAATCGTCGTCGGAGAGCTTGATGGACACCTTCTCCAGCGTCGTCCGGATCGCGGGCCCGGCGATGCGGCCGGCGGCGACGTCGTCGACGAGTTCCTCGGGCAGGTGCTCGGGAGCGGTGCGGTTGACGATGACCGTCCCCATCCGGAGATCGGCGGCCTCGAGCTCCTCCACCGCGTCGGCCGTCTCCTGCACGGGCAGAGCCTCGAGTAGGGTCACCAGATGGACGACGGTCTGGTCGGAGTGCAGCAGCCGGACCACACCCTCGCTCTGCGACCGGATCGGACCGGACTTCGCGAGATCGGCCATGGCCTTGGTGACGTCGAGGAAGCTGCCGATGCGGCCGGTGGGCGGGGAGTCGACGACGACCGCGTCGTAGACGGGTGCGCCGGACGCGTCGGTCCGTACCACGGTCTCCTTGATCTTGCCGGTGAGGATGACGTCGCGCAGACCCGGCGCGAGCGTGGTCACGAACTCGATCGCTCCCATCCGTCGCATCGCGCGACCTGCGAATCCGAGGTTGTAGAACATGTCGAGGTATTCGAGGAAGGCCGCCTCGATGTCGATCGCGAGAGCCGAGACCTCACCGCCACCCGGTGCGGTCGCGATTTTCGTCTCGACCGGCGGGAGCGGCGGCACGTCGAACAGCTGCGCAATGCCCTGACGTCCCTCGGTCTCGACGAGCAGAACCTTGCGACCTCCGGCGGCGAGCGCCAGTGCGAGCGCCGCGGCCACGGTGGACTTCCCGGTGCCACCCTTGCCGGACACGAAGTGCAGTCGCGCCTGGGCGGCGCCTGCCGGCCATTCGCCGGAATGTGATGTCGGAGATGCCACGATCACGAGCCTATAAGTCGTGGACGGTGAACGGTGCCGGATAAGGTCAGGATATGAGTGAAACCACCACATGGGAATACGCAACCGTGCCGCTGCTCACGCACGCGACCAAGCAGATCCTCGACCAGTGGGGTGCCGACGGCTGGGAGCTCGTCACCGTCCTGCCCGGCCCCACCGGTGAGCAGCACGTCGCCTACCTCAAGCGTCCGAAGGGCTGATCGGTGTCGCACAACACCTGGAGCGAACGCCTGACCGAACTCGGCATCACCCTGCCGCCGGTCGCCGCCCCGGTGGCGGCCTACGTACCCGCCGTCCGCAATGGCGACGTCGTCTACACCTCCGGTCAGCTGCCGCTGGCCGACGGGAAGCTGACGCACACCGGCAAGGTGGGTGCCGAGGTGTCAGCGGAGGAGGCGAAGACCGCGGCCCGCACCGCCGCGCTCAACGCGCTCGCCGCAGTCGACGGTCTCGTCGGACTCGACAACATCGCGAGCGTCGTGAAGGTCGTCGGCTTCGTGGCGTCCGCCGAGGGCTTCACCGGACAGCCCGGCGTCATCAACGGCGCGTCGGAACTGCTCGGGGAGATCTTCGGTGAGGTCGGCGCGCACGCCCGCTCGGCCGTCGGCGTCGCCGAACTGCCCCTCGGCGCTCCCGTCGAGGTCGAGCTGATGGTGGAAGTACGCTGACGCCACCTCCCCGATCGGAGGCGGCTCCCGACGGATCCGACACGAGAGGCACATGTGATGGCGCTGGTCCACCCCGCCTACGCGCAGCTGCGCCAGGTCACCGAGAACGCCGCGGTGATCCTGGCCGAGAACCCCTCGATCATGTCCCTCGAGGGAACGAACACCTGGATCCTCCGGGCACCCGGCAGCGACGAGTGCGTCGTGGTCGATCCGGGTCCCCTCGACGAAGGCCATCTCGAGCGGATCGCGCAGGTGCCGGTGGCGGCGACCCTCATCAGTCACCGCCACTTCGACCACACCGAGGGTGCCGAGCGTTTCTCGCAACTCGCGGAATGCCCGGTGCACGCAGTGCTGCCGGAACACCGCCACGGCGGTGGGCAGCAACTGTCCGGCGGTGACGTCGTCGAGGCGGCGGGTCTGCGCATCCGGGTCGTCGCGACCCCGGGGCACACCGCCGATTCGCTGTCGTTCGTGATCGAGCAGGACCGCAGTGTTCTCACTGCCGACACCATCCTCGGCCGCGGCACGACCGTGCTCGACGACTCCGACGGCGACCTCGGCGACTACCTGCGGTCGTTGAGGTCGCTCATCGGTCTCGGCGGTGGCTACACGGTGCTGCCCGGGCACGGCCCCGAGCTGCCCGACCTCGAGACGATCGCGCGGGAGTACCTCGCGCACCGGGAGGGTCGGCTCGAACAGGTGCGCGGTGCGCTGCGCACCCTCGGCGCCGAAGCCACCACACGGCAGGTCGTCGAGCACGTCTACGCCGACGTCGACCCCTCGTTGTGGGGTGCGGCGGAGAAGTCCGTCAACGTGCAGTTGGAGTACCTGCGCAGCCACGGTTGAGTCGAAGCAGCCGGACGGCTGGGTCGAAGCAGCTACGGCTGGGATACGCACATACGAAAGGCCGGGACGCGGCGAGCGTCCCGGCCTTTCGTATGTGCGTGGGTCAGCGAGCGCGACGCGCCAGACGCTCCGAGTCGGAGATCAGCACGCTCTTGCCCTCGAGACGCAGCCAGCCGCGGTGCGCGAAGTCGGCGAGGGCCTTGTTCACGGTCTCGCGGGACGCGCCGACGAGCTGCGCGATCTCTTCCTGCGTCAGGTCGTGCGTGACACGCAGGGCGCCGGCCTCCTGGGTGCCGAAACGCTGGGCGAGCTGGAGCAGTGCCTTGGCGACACGACCGGGGACGTCGGTGAAGATCAGGTCGGCGAGGCTGTTGTTGGTGCGACGCAGACGACGGGCCAGCACGCGGAGGAGCTGCTCGGCGATCTCGGGGCGCTGGTCGATCCACGCCTTGAGCGCATCGCGGTCCATGCTCACGGCTCGCACCTCGGTGACGGTGGTGGCGGTGGAGGTGCGCGGACCCGGGTCGAAGATCGACAGCTCGCCGAACATGTCGGACGGGCCCATGATCGTCAGGAGGTTCTCGCGACCGTCGGGCGAACGACGTCCGAGCTTCACCTTGCCGGAAACGATGATGTACAGCCGGTCGCCGGGCTCACCCTCGTTGAAGATGACATGGCCGCGCGGGAAATCTACAGGCTGAAGCTCTTTGATCAGCGCCGCAACCGCCGAGGGCTCGACTCCTTGGAAGATGCCTGCTCTGGCCAGGACCTCGTCCACGTGCGCTCCTTTTGGGAATGATTCGTCATCTACTGCCGGGTCTGCACGTCGACGGACTTCCTGGGCAGGTCACCTGTCAGGCGTACGAGCGCCCAGTCTATCGTGCGCGCTGCACGAGTGAGTGACCGATACCACGGAAACGATCGACGAACCCGATCATCGGTACCTCAAGGCTACCGGCAAGTAGTCGTTCAGCTGGCGCGGCGCGCGCGCAGATGACCGTCCGAATCGTCCGCTCCGTCGGTGCTCGGTCCGCGGCGGCGGCGACGCTGGAAGCGGGCCAAAGCCCCGGGGAAACCTTCACGAGCGAGTGCCGCGACATCGGCCTGGTCCGCTTTGTCGAGGAACTCTTCCACTTCCTGCTCACGGACGGACAACCGGCTCAAGCGCGCTTCGACACGTTCCATGGACAGTGCGAACAACATGAGCAGCACCGGGAAGAGGACGACAGCAAGAGCTTGCATACCCGGAAGTAAACACCCGCAAGGTCTCGGAAGAGACACGGGGCCGGATCCTGGGGAGAGTGTTTACGTAGAGTGGATCAGGTGCATGCCTCCCAGTCCGAGAGCCCCGAGACGGCCCCGCGCCGAGTGAACGGAAAGGCTCGCGGACCGGAGTCGCGACTGGCCCTCGTCCGTCGCGCGCGACGGATGAACCGGCGCCTCGCCGAGGCTTTTCCGCACGTCTACTGCGAACTGGACTTCACGAATCCGCTCGAGCTCGCCGTCGCCACGATCCTGTCGGCGCAGTGCACGGATGTGCGGGTCAACCAGGTGACCCCCGCTCTGTTCGCCCGGTATCCCGACGCCCGCGCGTACGCGGAGGCGGACCGCGCCGAGCTCGAGGAGTACATCCGCTCGACCGGCTTCTACCGCAACAAGGCCAACTCGCTCATCGGTCTCGGCCAGGCCCTGCTCGAGCGGCACGACGGCGAGGTTCCGGCCCGGCTGAAGGATCTCGTCGCGCTGCCCGGCATCGGCCGCAAGACCGCCAACGTCATCCTCGGTAACGCCTTCGATGTGCCGGGTATCACGGTCGACACCCACTTCCAGCGGCTCGTGCGTCGCTGGGAATGGACCGACGAGACCGACCCGGTCAAGATCGAGCACGCGGTGGGTGTGCTCATCGAGCGCAAGGAATGGACGCTGCTGTCCCATCGCGTGATCTTCCACGGTCGGCGCGTGTGCCACGCACGCAAGCCGGCATGCGGGGTGTGTGTCCTCGCGAAGGACTGCCCCTCCTACGGGACCGGGCCCACCGATCCGCAGACCGCGGCCACGCTGGTGAAGGGACCGGAGACCGAGCACCTGCTCGAGCTGGCCGGGCGGTGACGGAGTGCGTCCTTCCACAGCAGGCCGCTGGAGCCTGGCAGCTCTCGTCGTCGTCATCGCATTGATCGTCGCCATCTGGCCGCGCGACCGCAGCGACCCTCCGCCGGCCACCGGCCCGGGACCGGCCGCACCCTCGACCGCACCCGTGGACCGCCGGCCCCAGGACGGCGCGCAGGCCCTCGCTCCGCTGCGGGAGACCGCCGCACTCGATCCGTGCCCGCAGCCGGGCGGGTCCACGCCTGCTCCCGCCGGTCCGCTCGCCGGTCTGGTCTTCGAGTGCGTGAGCGACGGATCCTCCGTCGACCTCGCGGCCGCCCTCGCCGGAAGGCCCGCCGTGGTGAACCTGTGGGCCTGGTGGTGCGCTCCCTGCGCCGAGGAACTGCCGGTCCTCCAGGACTACGCCGCCCGGGTGGGCGAGGAGGTCACCGTCGTCACCGTCCACACCGACCCGAACGAGTCGAACGCCCTCGGCCGGCTCGCCGACTACGACGTGCACCTGCCGGGTGTGCAGGACGGCTCGGGTCGCGTACAGGCCGCGGTCGGCGCGCCCGCCGTCCTTCCCGTGACGGTGCTGCTCCGCGCCGACGGGTCGGTCGCCGCCGTGCTCCCCATCCCGTTCCGGTCGGCCGACGAGGTCGCCTCGGTCGTCGAGGAGCATCTGGGGGTGGCCGCATGATCCCCGAATGGCTCCGGCGTGTCGCCTCGGTGTCGCCGACCGACCCGCACGGTCTCAACCCGATCCTGAACCGTCGCGCCCCGCGCGTCGCGCGGGTGCGGCAGGCCTCGGTGCTGGTGTTGTTCGGCGGGTCGCCGGAGGCCGATCCGATGGCCCGCGGCGGACTTCCCGCCGACGCCGACGTCCTGCTCACCCAGCGCGCCGCGACGCTGCGGCAGCACAGCGGGCAGGTGGCCTTTCCCGGAGGCGCCGCCGATCCCGAGGACTACGGCGCCATCCACACCGCACTTCGTGAAGCGGAGGAGGAGACCGGCCTGGATCCGTCCGGGATCCGGCCGCTCGCCGTGCTCCCCGAACTGTTCATCCCGCCTTCCGGCTTCGACGTGACTCCCGTGGTCGCCTACTGGGAGACCCCGAGCCCGGTCGGAGTGGTCGATCCGAAGGAGGCGACCCGCGTGGTCCGGGTGTCGCTGCACGAGTTGCTCGACCCCGACAACCGTTTCCAGGTCCGGCACCGTCTGGGTTATCAGGGCCCGGCCTTCCAGGTGGACGGGATGCTGGTCTGGGGTTTCACCGCGGGTGTGCTCGCGGGTCTGTTCGCGGTATCGGGGTGGGAGATCGAGTGGGATCACCACGACGTCCGTGATCTCGACGTCGTACTCGCCGAACTGGAGACGGGGGTGGTCGAATCATGACCGGATCGGGCTGGATCGATCTGATCATCGTGGTGATCGTCCTGATCGCCGCGTCCTCCGGGCTCCGGCAGGGCGCCGTCGCCTCGGCGCTGGCCTTCCTGGGTGTGCTGCTCGGTGCGGTCGCGGGCATCCTCATCGCCCCGCACGTGCTCGTGCACATCGACGATGCGCGCATGCGCATCCTCGCCGGCATCGCTCTGATCGTGGTGCTGGTGGTGATCGGCGAGGTGGCCGGCATGGTGCTCGGACGTGCCGCGCGCAGCGGCATCCACAGTCCGGGTGCGCGGGCGGTCGACAGCGTCGTCGGTGCCGGTCTGCAATCGGTCGCGGTGCTCGTCGCCGCGTGGCTGCTCGCCATCCCGCTGACCGCCACGACCCAGCCCGCCGTCTCCGCAGCCGTGCGGGGATCCCAGGTGCTCGGGACCGTCGACGACGTCGCCCCCGACTGGATGCGTGCGATCCCCAACGAGTTCTCGGCGTTGCTCGACACCTCGGGTCTGCCCGAGGTGATCGGGCCGTTCGGGCGTACCCCGATCGCCGAGGTGGAGGCACCCGACGGCGGTCTCCTCGAAGGATCGGTCCCGGCCCGGCTGCAGACGAGCGTGCTGCGCATCAACGGTGTCGCACCCAGCTGCCAGAAGGCACTGGAAGGATCCGGTTTCGTCGTGGCCCCTGAACGGGTGATGACGAACGCGCACGTCGTGGCCGGAACCGCAGCGGTGACCGTCGATACGGACGGCGGCCCGCTCGAAGCGACCGTCGTGCTCTTCGATCCGGAGGTGGACGTCGCGATCCTCGCGGTGCCGGGACTGACCGCGCAGCCGCTGGATTTCGCCCCGGAGCCGGCGGAGTCGGGTGACGACGCGATCGTGCTCGGCTACCCGGGCGGCGGTCCGTACACGGCGAGCGCGGCGCGGATCCGCGAGACGCTCGACCTGCAGGGCCCGGACATCTACCGCGGCGGCACCGTCGAACGCGAGGTGTACACGGTGCGCGGCACGATCCGGCAGGGCAACTCGGGGGGTCCGCTGGTCGATCCGTCCGGCGATGTCCTCGGCATGGTCTTCGGCGCGGCGGTCGACAACACCGACACCGGTTTCGTTCTCACCGGTGCAGAGGTGAGCCGGCAGCTGGAGATGGCCGGGGTGAATCAGCCGGTTGCGACCGGCGCCTGCATCGTCTGACGTCTGCCCGTCCGGCGGACGGGCAGATCAGTCGAGTCCGCGGACGAAGTCGGCGAGCAGTGCCGTCACCGCTTCGGGCTTCTCCTGATGGGCGTAGTGGCCGGCCCCGTCGACGAGTTTCAGGATCCGTCCGGGGGCGTGCCGCACGCAGCGTCGGAGGGTCGCGGCGAGCACGTAGGGATCCAGCGCGCCGTGCAGCTGCAGGATCGGCAGGGTGAGCTCGACGTCCATGGCCTTCATGAAGCGGCGACCGTCGGGACGCCACTGGCTGCGGAACGCCCAGCGCTGGTATTCGAGGGTCAGGTGCGCCGTGCCCGGGATGCGGATCGCGGTGCGCAGCCGGTCGACGACATCGGCGAACTCGTCGGTGCGTCGCCAGCCCGGGCCGCACCGCACACGCATCAGCCGTTCGATCTCCAGGCCCTTGTCGCGAACCAGCTTCCGTTCGGGACGCCACGGCAGCTGGTAGGCGAGGAAGGTCGGCACCAGAGCCTTGCGTTGCGCGCGGTCGCGCAGGGTCGCGTCGCGCAGCGAGATGGGGTGCGGGGAGTCGACGACCGCGATGGCCCGCACGACATGCGGATGGATCACCGCGGTCGCCCAGCACACGAGGCCCCCGTCGGCATGGCCCACGAGGACCGCCTCGGTGTGCCCGAGCGCGCGGATCAGTCCCGCGATGTCGTTCGAGAGCGTCCAGCCGTCGTATCCGCGGGGCGGCTTGTCCGTGTCGCCGTAACCACGCAGGTCCACCGCGACCGCCCGGTAGCCGAGATCGGCGAAGGCGGTGAGCTGGTGACGCCACGACCACCACAGGTCGGCGAAGCCGTGCACGAACACCACGAGAGGTGTGTCCGGGTCGTGCGGACCGGCTTCGACGGCATGGAAGCGGATGCCGTTGGCGTGAATGTCTCGATGCGTCCACGGTCCGGGATACCGGACCGTGGACGGGTCGGGGACGGGCACTGGCTGTTCCGGTTCGTCAGCGGGTGACGCGGCGCGGCGCGGCGTGGCGCGGGCCGTCCGCATCGTGTCCGTCCTGGCTGCTCGGGAGGATCGACGCGGTCTGCTTGAGCGAGTCGATGGTCTTGTTCGGTGCGCGCAGCTTCCGGACCCGCATATAGCCGATCAGGGCCAGCAGGCCCGTCACCACCAGCATGATCAGGAAGACGATGAGGAAGGCGAGCCAGCGCGCCACCCAGACATCGAGGAGTTCGGCGAGAAAGAAGAAGAAGAAGAACGAACTGAAGGTCAGCACGGCGAGCGCGAGGATGAAGAACAGGCTGCCCTGCACGCCCTTCTTGACCTCGCCGGTCACCTCGGCCTTGGCGAGCTGGACTTCGGCGCGGAACAGTGTGGACAGCTGTGTCGCTGCGTCGCGTACCAGTTCGCCCACACTGGCATCGCGGGGTGTCGGAGCGTCCACCTTCGTCAACGGGATGCCCGAAATGCTCGACGGGACTCCGTTCTCCGGACGATTCGCGTTCGTCACGCTCACTACTCGACCCCTTCGGTTGGTTCGTTCCGTTGGCGGTGGGCGCGCCCACGCCGTAACAGTAGCGCCGACCCGAGGACAGAGGCGATCAATGATGTCACCAGCACGGCGGCCTTGGCGATCTCGGCGGGCTCGCCACCGTGGATGTCGCCGAGCGAAAGTTCGGCGATGAGCAGGCTCACCGTGAACCCGATGCCGCCGATCACGGCGAGCGCGAGCACGTCTCCCCACATCAGCCCGGTCGGGCGGGTGGCGAGACCGAGCCGGATCGAGATCCAGGTGGCGCCGAAGATCCCGACGGTCTTGCCGAGGAGCAGTCCGAGGACGACGGACTGGCCGACAGGATCGGTGAACACCTGGCCGAGCATCTCCGCACCGATGGGTACACCGGATGCGAACAGGGCGAACAGCGGGACGCACAGACCGGCGGACCACGGTTGGATGTGGTGGACCAGCCGCTCGGCGGGTGCGTAGTCCTCCCCGGGATCGGTGCGGACACGGGTGAGCAGGCCGAGGAGGACCCCGGCGACGGTCGCGTGGATGCCTGCGTTGTGCATGGCGTACCAGGTGAACAGTGCGAGCGGCACATACAACCACGGCGTGGTGATGCGCTTCTGCTGCGCGAACCAGTACGCCGCCGCTGCGGCCACTGTGGCGAGCAGCCACGCGACGGCGAGTCCCGAGGTGAACAGGATCGCGATGAGCGCGATGCCGATGAGGTCGTCGACGACCGCCAGGCTCAACAGGAACACCCGGGCGCTGGTGGGGATGCGCGAACCGGTGAGGGCGAGCACGCCGAGAGCGAAGGCGATGTCGGTCGCGACGGGGATCGCCCAACCCCGGTCCATTCCCGGCGCACCCCAGCCCACGACGGCTGCGATGACGGCAGGAAGGATCACGCCGCCGCATGCGGCGATCACGGGCAGGATCGCCTTCCTGCGATCGGCGAGTTCGCCTGTGACGAGTTCGCGCTTGAGTTCGAGGCCCGCGACGAAGAAGAAGACGGCGAGCAGGCCGTCCTTGGCCCAGTCGCCGACCGAGAGGTGCAGGTGCAGGAACTCCGGGCCGATCTCGAAGTCCCGCAGAGCGACATAGGAGTCGCCGAAGGGGGAGTTGACCCAGATCAGCGCTATCGCTGCGGCGATGAGCAGCAGTGAACCGCCGACCGTCTCGGTGCGGAGGAAGCGACCCAGAGGTGCGGTCCAGGTGGGTGAGGAGGTGTCGGACACGGGCGTCTTTCGCTGGGCGGATACGGGCACGGGCGAACCGTCGCCGACCAGACTTCCCGGCACACCGGGGAAGAGTCTAACGCCGGACGGAGGGCGTCCGTAGGGGTGTCCGATTTGCGGTGGGCGGAAACTCGGGTGTTCACTTTCCTAGTAAGTGGGATCTGGTCTCAGAATGTGAGTGGAGTAGTGGGGATGGTTCAGTGAGCACATCGGTCGGAGTCGAGGACGGGGGTTCCTCGCTCGTCGCAGGCGTTCCGCGCCGGCGCATCGTCGTCGCCAGCATGGTCGGCACGTCCATCGAGTTCTACGACTTCTACATCTATGCGACAGCCGCCGTCTCGGTCTTCCCGCACCTGTTCTTCCCGCAGGGCAACAGCACGACCGCGCTGCTCGCCTCCCTCGCGACCTTCGGTATCGCTTTCGTCGCCCGCCCGGTCGGATCCGTCGTCTTCGGGCACTTCGGCGACCGCATCGGCCGCAAGGTCACGCTCGTCGGCTCGCTCCTGACGATGGGCATCGCGACCTTCCTCATCGGCCTGCTGCCGACCTATCACCAGGCCGGGCTCATCGCACCGGCGTTGCT
The DNA here is from genome assembly GCF_000801125.1 of Rhodococcus sp. Chr-9. Classification (NCBI taxonomy): domain Bacteria; kingdom Bacillati; phylum Actinomycetota; class Actinomycetes; order Mycobacteriales; family Nocardiaceae; genus Rhodococcus; species Rhodococcus sp. Chr-9. Next base: position 55,258 of record NZ_JTIZ01000118.1, on the reverse strand, counting down.
GGCGCTCATGCGCTTCTGCCAGGGCCTGGGTCTCGGTGGGGAGTGGTCGGGTGCGGCGCTGCTCGCCACCGAGACGGCCGAACCCGGCAAGCGCGCCTGGGCGGCGATGTGGCCGCAGCTCGGCGCACCCATCGGCTTCATCGGCGCCAACGGCCTGTTCCTGATCATCACGCTGGCGCTCGGCCACGACAACGGCGACCCCGACCTGTCGAGCGCCTTCCTCGAATGGGGCTGGCGCATTCCGTTCCTGCTCAGCGCGATCATGGTGATCATCGGGCTGTACGTGCGGCTCAAGCTCGAAGAGACGCCGGTCTTCGCCAAGGCCGTCGCCGAGGGCAAGAAGGTCAAGACGCCTCTCGCCGAGGTGTTCAAGAACAGCTGGCGTGAGCTGATCATCGGCACCTTCGTCATGCTCGCGACGTACACGCTCTTCTACATCATGACCACCTGGGTTCTGAGCTTCGGAACGGGCAAGACCCCCGAGGAAGGTGGCCACGGTGCCGGTTTCCAGTACGCGGACTTCCTCGTGCTGCAGCTGGTCGCGGTGCTGTTCTTCGCCGCGGCGGTTCCCGTCGCCGGGTGGCTCGCCGACCGCTACGGTCGCCGCTCGACCCTGCTGGTCGTCACGGGCGCGATCATGGTGTTCGGCCTGTGCTTCCAGTTCCTGCTGTCGAGCGACGGCATGAGCTCCGGACGCATGCTGTTCTTCCTCATCGTCGGCATGCTGCTCATGGGTCTGACTTTCGGGCCGCAGAGTGCGATCCTGCCCGAGCTGTTCCCGACCAACGTCCGCTACACGGGTTCCGGAATCTCGTACAACGTGTCGAGCATCCTCGGTGCCGCGGTGGCCCCCTTCATCGCGACGTGGCTGGCCACGAGCTACGGCGTCGGCTGGGTGGGCATCTACCTGCTGATCGCCGCGGCGACGACCTTCGTCGCGCTGCTCGTCGTCAAGGAGACCCGCGACCGGTCGCTCGACGAGGTGTAGTCGTACCGACCGCGAAAGGCCCCTTCCGGATCCGATCCGGAAGAGGCCTTCGTCGTTCGGCTACTTGCCGCGGATCGCGTCGAAGACGGCCGGATCGACGAGCGTCGAGGTGTCGCCGAGCTCGCGGCCCTCGGCGACGTCGCGCAGCAGGCGGCGCATGATCTTGCCCGACCGGGTCTTCGGCAGTTCCGGCACAACGGTGATCTGACGGGGCTTGGCGATCGGGGAGATCTCCACCGCCACGTGATCGCGCAGTTCCTTGATGAGCGTGTCGCCGGTGTTCTCGACGTGCTCGCGCAGGATCACGAACGCGACGATGCCCTGACCGGTGGTCTCGTCCGCCGCGCCGACGACCGCGGCCTCGGCGATGGACGGGTGCGACACGAGCGCCGACTCGACCTCCGAGGTGGAGATGCGGTGACCGGAGACGTTCATGACATCGTCGACGCGGCCGAGCACCCACAGCGCTCCGTCGTCGTCGTAACGCGCACCGTCGCCGGCGAAGTACCAGCCCTGCTCGGCGTAGCGCGACCAGTAGGTCTCGCGGTAACGCTGCTCGTCGCCCCAGATGCCGCGCAGCATAGCCGGCCACGGCTGATCGAGCACCAGGTAGCCGTTACCGCCCGCGCCGAGCGGGGTGGCCTCGTCGTCGACGATCTTCGCCGAGATACCGGGCAGCGGCGCCATCGCCGAGCCGGGCTTGGTGGCGGTGATGCCGGGCAGCGGCGAGATCATGATCGCGCCGGTCTCGGTCTGCCACCAGGTGTCGACGATCGGGGCCGAATCCGCGCCGATGACCTCGCGGTACCAGCGCCACGCCTCCGGGTTGATCGGCTCGCCGACGCTGCCGAGCAGACGGATCGACGACAGGTCGTGGGCGTCGGGGATCTCGCGACCCCACTTCATGAACGTGCGGATCAGCGTCGGGGCGGTGTAGTAGATCGACACCCCGTACTTCTCGATGATCTCGAAGTGCCGGTGCTCGTTCGGCGAGTTGGGGGTGCCCTCGTAGACGACCTGGGTGACACCGTTGCTCAGCGGGCCGTAGACGATGTAGCTGTGGCCGGTGACCCAGCCGATGTCGGCGGTGCACCAGTAGACGTCCTTGCCCGGCTTGTGGTCGAAGACGTAGTGGTGGGTGTACGACGCCTGCGTCAGGTAGCCACCCGAGCTGTGGATGATGCCCTTGGGCTTACCCGTGGTGCCCGAGGTGTACAGGATGAACAGCGGGTGCTCGGAGTCGAACGGCTGCGCTTCGTGCTCGGGGGAGGCCTTCTCGACGGTCTCGTGCCACCACAGGTCTCGCCCTTCGGTCCACTCCACGTCGATGCCGGTGCGCGCGACGACCAGCACGTGCTCGATCGACTTTGCGTCGGCGACGGCCTCGTCGGCGGCGTTCTTGAGCGGCGCGGCCTGGCCGCGCCGCCACTGCCCGTCCACGGTGACGAGCAGCTTGGCCTGCGCATCGTCGATGCGCGACCGCAGCGCCGACGACGAGAAGCCGCCGAACACCACCGAGTGGGTCAGGCCGAGGCGCGCGCACGCGAGCATGGTGACGATGGCCTCGGGGATCATCGGCATGTAGATCGCGACGCGATCGCCGGCGACCAGGCCGAGCTCGGTGAAGGTGTTCGCGGCGCGGGAGACCTCGGCGAGGAGGTCGTTGTAGGTCAGCGACCGGCTGTCGCCGGGCTCGCCCTCGAAGTGGATGGCGACCCGATCGCCGTTACCGGCCTCGACGTGCCGGTCGACGCAGTTGTAGGCGACGTTGAGCTTGCCGCCGACGAACCACTTCGCGAACGGAGCGTTCGACCAGTCGAGCACTTCCGTCCAGGGCTCCGCCCAGTCGAGTCGTTTCGCCTGTTCGTCCCAGAATCCGAGCCGATCGGCGTCGGCCGCGGCCTGCAGTTCCGGACCGGCGTTGGCCGTGGCGGTGAACTCCGGGCTCGGCGGGTACGCCTTCGATTCGTGCTCCTGGGCTGCGCTCGTCATGGTGCAGGGCCTCTTTCCGGGATGGTTCCATTCGGGCTCTTGTGAGCGTAATCATCTGTGACCGGCGCCGCACCGTTGCATCGATATGCAACCCCGTCACTTTCGCTCATCGGTCGAATTCGCGCGACGAACGGCATTCGGGCACGACCGGTGAACCTCTCGTCCGTCCACCGCGTGCGCGCCGGTACCGTCGTCGGCGTGACCGACCCTCTTCAGCCTCTCGTCGACCTTCCGGGCGTACGCGACGCCGCCGACCGTGCCCGCGACGCGCTCGCGGAGGTGCATCGTCATCGAACCAATCGGCGTGGTTGGGCGAACACCGCCGCGGAGGCATCGGTGCGGGCCGCCCGCGCCTCGGCGTCGATCGACGGCGGGTCGATGGAACTTCCGCAGCCGGGGGAGAGTGGCGATCCGATCCTGGCCGGAGCGCTGCGGGTCGCGCAGTCGCTCGACGGCGACGCGCTCGACAACATGGTCGCGACGTGGCGACGTGCCCCGCTTCAGGCACTGGCCCGCCTGCACCTTCTCGCTGCCGCGGATCTCGTGGAGGACGCCGAGGAGCTGGGTCGTCCGCGGACGGAGCCGGGGGTCGCCGAGCGTCTCGACGGGCTCGCGCAACTCGTCACCGGGGGGACGAACGCCCCGGCGCCCGTTCTCGCTGCGGTCGTGCACGGTGAACTGTCCGTCCTGAAGCCCTTCGGGGTCGCCGACGGCATCGTGGCGCGGGCCGCGTCCCGGCTCGTGTGCGTCGCGTCCGGACTCGATACGCGCAATCTGGGCGTACCGGAGGTCCACTGGATGCGCCGGTTGCAGGCCTACCGCGACGGGGTCGCCGGATTCGGGGCGGGAACCGTGGAGGGCGTCGGCGGCTGGGTGCTCTTCTGCTGTGGGTCGCTCGAGGCCGGGGCTCGTGAGGCCGGCTCGATCGCCGAGGCGTTCGCCGGCTGAGTGCCGGGCGGGGCTTCGCCGGCCGAATCGCGGCCTGTACGCGAAACCCCCTGCACGCGAAAGCGGGTGGCATATCGATCGAGATCGATTCCGCCACCCGCTAGCACGGGCGGTCCGAGTTACCATGCGTGCTGAAATGGGTTGTGATTCAACGGCCTCGGCGATGATCCGGGTATCGTCGATTCGTCCTCGCAACGGGTGCAGGGTACTCGTCTTCGAAAATCCGGAACTCGCAGGCCCACAACACTCGTGCCCTTATAGTGGCATCGGCTTCGCGTGGGTACTCGGTGTCCGTGCTGGGAAGAACAGTCGGGAGATCGAATCTTCTCTTCCGATTCGGTCTTGGCCTTCCGTCCTTCCGTAACTCCTTTCTACCCCGTCCGCGAGATGTCGGCAAGCCCCCGACGGCAATGTTTGTTCTCGATTTCGCGGCGAGTGACCCTGAGTGTCAACGCATCCGGCGCTTGGCCAGTCGGCGGGTGGCACCCAGTATCAGTGCGGTCGCTCCGAGGGTCGCGGCCAGCGTCGCCAGGGCGCGCGGCGACGGACGGGCACGACGTCCGAGCGGTACGGGCCGGGCGAAAGTGAGAACAGGCCAACCGTTTTCGTTTGCTTCCCGGCGCAGCGGGCGGTCGGGGTTGACCGCGCGCGGATTGCCGACCTCCAGCAACATCGGCAGGTCGGTGGCCGAATCGGAGTACGCGTAGCTGCGGGAGAGATCGTAACCGTACTGCTCGGCGAGCTCGCGGATCGCGACCGCCTTCGCCTCCCCGAAGCAGTAGAACTCGAGCTCGCCGGCGTAGCGGCCGTCGACGATCCGCATCCGGCTCCCCGTGCTGTGGGAGGCACCGAGTGTCCGGGCGATCGGAGTCACCACTTCCTGGCCGGATGCGGACACGATGATCACGTCGTGACCGCGGGCCCGGTGATCGGCGATCAGATCCTTCGCCTCCGCGTAGACGAGCGGTGTCACGACGTCCTGCAGGGTCTTCTCGACGATCGATCCGACCTGCTCGACATCCCATCCTTTGCACATGTGCGCGATGTGTTCTCGCATCCGGTCCACCCGGGCCTGATCGGCCGCCGACAACAGGTAGAGGAGCTGGGCGTAGGTGCTCTGCAGCACGGCCCGGCGGCTGAGGAGACCCTCCTCGAAGAACGGCCGGGTGAACGCCAGCACGCTCGACTTGGCGATGACGGTCTTGTCGAGATCGAAGAACGCTGCGATGCGAGCCGAGTCCGGTGAGCCCCCCGTCGACGGGGCCGGTCGGGACGGATTCACGGACGTATCGGTCACGACCACCACAATAGGGGCGCGCCGCGCCGGTGTTTGAAGTTGCAAGCAGTCGCGCCTAGCGGTGTACTATCGCGAATGCCCGGGTCGATACTCGGGTTGTGTTCAGCCCGACCCCCCGGGGCTGAACGCAGACGGCCCTCGCCTCCTCCCCCCTGGCGAGGGCTGTCGCTTTGTCCGAGGCCTTTTCCGCACGTCTCCGTACTGTCTTCTACACCCGCCGACCTGCGCACAGGTGCGACGAGGGTGCGCACGGCCGGGTTGTCCACAGGCCCCTGATCCATCCACAGGCGGGGCTTCCGAGGCCGTTTCCGCGACACTCACGACCCCGTAGCGGGGCAGCCTGTCGGGCATGAACGACATCCTCGGACTGGTCGACGATCCCGCGCTGGTCGCCGACCTCCATCGTGTGGTCGCGGCGGCCGACCGCACACTGCACGAGATGTCCGTGCCGGTGCCCCGCAGGGCGTGGACCGACGCGGCGATCGTCGTCCTCGATGCGTCCGCCGCAGCGGCATGCGCGGCCGGATATCCCCGCCGCCCCGGCGTGATCCTCGTGTGCAGCGGGACGGCCGGCCTGGCGGACTGGCAGGCCGCCGCGACCGTCGGCGCCGAACACGTCCTCGCCCTCCCGTCCGAGGAGGTGGAACTGCTCTCGATCGTCGCGGCCGCTGACGAGCCCTCGACGGGTGCCGGCACCGTCCTCGCGGTCGTCGGAGGATGCGGGGGAGCGGGCGCGTCGACCTTCGCCGCCGCACTCGCCTGGGCCGCGGGGAACGACGAACGACGCGACACCCTGCTCGTCGACGCCGATCCGTTCGGCGCGGGACTCGACGTCCTGACCGGTCTCGAGGAGTGTCCGGGAGTGCGGTGGTCCGGTCTCACCGTCGACGGTGGACGGGTCTCGGCGCGTGCCCTGCGCGACGCCGTACCCGTATGGGCATCCGGGGTGGGCGTCCTGTCCACCGACCGCGAGAACACCGATCGGCTCACCGCCGTCGCCGCAGAGTCGGTCGTCGACGGGGTGCGCGGAGCGGGAGCAACCGTCGTCTGCGATGTGGGGCGCAGCTTCGACCCGGTCGCCGACGCGGTGATCGCACTGGCCGACCTCACCGTCGTCGTCGTGCCGGCCCGGATCGGTGCGGTGCTCTCCGCTACCCGGGTCGCCCGCACGCTCGCGGCGCGGGGTGAACCGGCCGGAGTCGTCGTCCGCGGGCCCGCACCCGGTGGCTTGCGAGCCGTCGACGTGTCCGACGCGGTGGGCCTGGACGTGCTCACCTCGATGCGTCCCGAGCCGGGCTTGAGCGAGATGCTCGAACGCGGGGGCCTGCGGCTGCGGTCACGCTCGCCGTTGCTCGGTGCGGCGCACGACGTGCTGGCGGCCGTCGGGGCCGACCGCGCCGGCCCGGGACGTGCGGCATGACCGGGACCCTCGGGGACGACCTCCTTTCGCGGGTCCGCGACCGGCTGGCCGACGAGACCGGGGAGCTCACTCCGACCCGCGTCGCCGCAGCCCTGCGCGCGGAATCCGGTGGAGTACTCGGAGACTCCGATCTGCTTGCGGCACTGCGGCATCTGCAGACCGAACTGACCGGTGCGGGCCCGCTCGAGGATCTGCTGGCAGACCCGGCCGTGACCGACGTGCTCGTCACCGCGCCCGATCGCGTCTGGGTGGATCGTGGCAACGGGCTGCACCTGACCGAGGTCACCTTCCCCGACGAGGCCGCGGTCAGACGACTCGCGCAGCGATTGGCGCTGTTCGCCGGGCGTCGGCTCGACGACGCCCAGATGTGGGTCGACGGCAGGTTGCCCGGGCACGGTGAGTTCGGTGTCCGGCTGCACGCGGTGCTCTCCCCGGTCGCGCAGGCCGGGACGTGCCTGTCACTGCGGGTCCTGCGGCCCACGACCCAGGGACTCGAAGCACTGCGGGATCGCGGTGCGGTCTCCGAGGTCGCCTATCGGTTGCTGCTGCGCATCGTCCGCGCGCGCCTGGCCTTCCTCGTCGTCGGCGGCACGGGTGCGGGCAAGACGACGATGCTCGCGGCGCTGCTCGGCGCGGTGGATCCGGCCGAACGCATCGTCTGTGTCGAGGACGCCGCCGAACTGGTCCCGGCCCACCCGCACGTGGTGCGCCTCGTGGCACGGGCACCCAACGTGGAGGGCGTCGGCGAGGTCACCGTCCGCGATCTCGTGCGGCAGGCGCTGCGGATGCGACCGGATCGCATCGTCATCGGCGAGGTGAGAGGCGCCGAGGTCGTCGATCTTCTGACCGCGCTGAACACGGGTCACGACGGCGGCGCAGGGACCGTGCACGCCAATTCGCCCGACGAGGTGCCCGCGCGACTCGAGGCTCTCGCCGCACTCGGCGGCCTCGATCGAGCGGCGCTGCACAGCCAGCTCGTCGCCGCGGTGCAGGTGATCCTGCACGTCCACCGCGGCAGCGACGGAGCGCGACGTCTCGTGGGGATCGGCGTGGTCGAGCGGGACCCCGTCGCAGGCGTGATCGTCACACCGGCATGGACCCACGACAGGGGCGACGAGCACGGCATGGACGCCCTCGAGCGGATCCTGCGTCGACGGGATGCGCCGTGAACGCGACGATCCTGTGCCTCGCGGCGGCGCTGTTCGTCCTGCCGTCGTCCTCGGCCCGCCGTCGACTGCGACGCGGGGTGCCCGACGCGGCGCCGCGCCCGATACCGCGCGCCCTAGTCGTCGGGGTGATGGTCGTCGTGCTCGCGACGGTTGTGGTGTGGGCGGGAATCACACCGGCTGTGGCCGGCGCGACCGTCGCGACGACCGCGGTGTGGCGTCGCCGAGCCCGGCGCCGCGCTGCTGAGCTCGATCGGCAACGACGGATGTTGCTGTCGGGACTCGACACCGTGATCGCCGATCTGCGGGTGGGGACGCATCCCGCCGACGCGTGCGAGACGGCGGCCCGGGAGACGGCCGGGTCCGTCGCCGATGCCTTCCGGGTCGCTGCGGCCCGGGCGCGACTCGGCGGGTCGGCGGCACACGGACTACGTTCGGCCACAGCATCCTCGAATGGTGTCGCCGACAGCCTGGGTCGTGTCGCCGATGCGTGGGCCGTCTCCGACCGCCACGGTCTCGCCCTCGCCGAACTGCTCGGGGCCGCGCGTATCGATCTGGCCGCGCGTATGCGGATCCGTGCCCGTACGGAGGCCGGACTTGCCGGTGCTCGGGCCACGGCGACGGTTCTGGCGGGACTGCCGGTGCTCGGGGTGGGTCTCGGGCAACTCATGGGCGCTGCTCCGCTCGGCATCCTCCTCGCCGGTGGGCTCGGCGGCATCATGCTCGTGGTCGGCACTGCGTTGGTCTGTGCGGGTCTGCTGTGGACGGACCGGATCGCGGCACGGGTGAGGGCATGAGCGCGACGTGGGCGGTGTTGCTGGGAGCGGCCTCTCTCGTCGTCGCACCGACCCCTCGTGGAACCACCCGCTTGTTCTCCACGAGAACCCTTGCTGCCGAGTCGGATACAACTAAACCCGAGACCGACCCGCACGCGTTTCCCGCTGCCTTCGATCTCTTCGCGGCGTGCCTGCGCGCAGGGATGCCCGCCGGTTCTGCGGCGCGGGTCGTCGCGGAATCCGCTCCACCCGACCTCGCGGCGGCGTTGCGGAGAGGTGCCGACCGATTGGCGCTCGGAGCCGATCCGGCCGATGCGTGGGGAGGTTCGGGAGCGGTCGACGCGCTGGACGATTTCGCCCGCGCGGCAAGACGATCCGCGAAATCCGGTGCGCCCCTGTCGGACACCGTCGCCGAACTCGCGGTCCGGCATCGCGCCGAGACGGAGGACCGGGTCGCCGCCGAGATCGATCGGGCCGGAGTACTCGTGAGCGGGCCGCTCGGTCTGTGCTTTCTGCCTGCCTTCGTGTGCCTGGGCATCGTGCCGGTCGTCGTCGGCCTGGCGCGGGACGTCCTGGGTGCGGGGCTGATGTGAACGTCGGCGCGGACGGTCCGCGCCGCTCGGATGGGAGGGACGGAAGATGGGGAAACGAACAGTGACCGAAGCGTTCGCACACGGTCTGCGTGGTCGCCTCGGCGGGCTCGTCCTGCAGGACGACGGCATGTCGACGGCGGAATACTCCATAGTTCAAGTTTGATACCGCCTGGTCAAGGCCCTGTTGTTGGATAATTCTTCACTGACACAACCGATTTCAGACCGTCGGCACCGCCGCCGGCGGATGCCTCCTCGAACCACTGAGGAGGTCATCATGTCCACCGATTGCACGCCCACGGTCTGGCTCGGCTGCCTGACCTGCTACAACGACGGTCGCCTCGTCGGGGGCTGGTACCCCGCCGCCGATGCCGCTGAGGTCACCCCGTCGCAGCTGCACGGACGACCGATCCCCGAGCACGTGCACGAAGAGCTGTGGTGCTTCGACCATGAGCACATCCCCGTCGACGGCGAGCTCGACCCGCTGACTGCAGCCCGCTGGGGCCAGCTCTACGACCAGCTCGACGACCCCTCGCAGTGGCCGGCTGTCTGCGCCTGGGTCCGCGGCGGCAGTTACGTCGAGGATGGCGACGGCATGCCGTCGCTCTCGGATTTCACCGAGCGCTACTGCGGCACGTGGGACAGCTTCCGCGATTACGCCGAACATCTCGCCGAGGAGACCGGGGCGTTCGCCGGCGTCCCCGAGGACCTGCGCTCCTACATCGACATGCGGGCCTGGGCCCGCGACATCGAGGTCGACTACACCGTCGAGCCCGCGCCCGATCACCAGGTCTTCATCTTCCGCAGCTTCTGACCACCGAGGAGGTCATCATGTCCGCATCCACCACCACCACCTGGCTCGATCCCTGGGTCGAGCGGCAAATCAGCGCCGGCCGGCTCGCCCCCGGCGCCCGCGGCATGTCCCGCGCCGACGCCGCCGCGCAGTACAACGCGGCCAACGCGCTGAGCGCTGCCGACGAGGACTACCTCTACACCCCCGAGCAGGCCCAGGCTGCCGTTCGTGAAGTGCTGGCCGCCGTCGGCGTCCACGTCGACGCCGCGACCACCGTCACCCTCACCGACGGTGCCGCCGGCCCCTGGTCGCAGGCGTACCTGGTGAACCCCGGCCAGATCGAGGCGGGGTTGGAGCAACTTCACCTCATCACCGGCGAGACGATCCACGCCGACGCCGTGATCCGCCAGCTCCCGTGGCACTGACCACCCCGGACGGCCCCGTAGCCGCGACCCAGGCTCACGCGCTCTACTGCGGCGCTGTCCTGGTCGGTCGAGACGGCCTACTCGGTCGTGTGATCGAGATCCGTGACGGTCCTGCCCAGCAGCTCATCCTCGGCGTCGTGCTGCGGAGGGGGCACGAGCGCCTGGGCACCTACGAGGTGCACGCCCACCCTGACGAGATCCTGTTCATCCGCCCCAGCCCGAGGCCGTGGGGGTGACCTGCACCCGCCCCGCACCTACCCAGGTGCGGGGCTCTGCTTTTCACGTCGCTCTGCCGAGAGCGGCCACGCGCCGGCCTCGTGCCTCGGCAGGCCCGTGGTCTGAGGTCTCGTGGTCACCTTCGTAGCCACCGCAGCCGCCGCGGCGCGGTGGCGGGATCTGTTCTGGTCCACCGAACGAACGACGTGCGGCACCCCACCGCTTGTGCTTTGTCGGATGATCCGTAATCTAGTGGCCGTTGCACTAGTGCAACAACAATGAGAAACGAACACTGCGGGGGATATTCATGCAGGTCTACGTGACAGAATCGCTGGGTGCCGAAACCCAAGCCCGATTCTCTGACGCCTCACCAGCGGTGGGTGCGTGACGTGCGTCGGCAGGCACTCGCAGCGGCCCTCATCGCTGCACGCGAGCAGCAGGGACTCACCAGGGCGGAGCTTGCCGAGCGAGCTCGCATCGACCGGACAATGCTCTACCGCGTCGAGACCGGGCGAACCTCGCTCTCGGTCGATCTGCTCTGGGACGTCTGCCGAGCCCTCGGCATCACGCCATCGGCCCTGCTGGCAGCCGCCGAGGCCGACGACGCCGCCGCCCAGACGCTCAGCGACGACTGACCGTCACCACCTGCATCTTCTTCCCCCGCATCCTCCGAAGGGATGCACCATGACACACCGCCGCCGACGGCCCGCAGCCGTCGTCATCCTCCTGCTCCTGGCGCTGGTCGCCGCACTCACCGCCTGTGGCGATGACAAGAGCACCGGCGCGCCAACCGGCTTCGGCACCAAGGGGACCTGGGCCGAGAAGGGCTCGGACTCCACCGGCTCCTCCGAAGCCCACGACTCGGCCAAGATCAGCTACACGGCGTGGAAGAAGAACCGGGACAAGCCCAGCTACGCCATCGTCTTGACCAGCGAGATCAAGCTCCCGAGCGAGTTCGACATCGTGAAGAGCCAGCCCGGCCTGCTCAAGGGCTACGTGACCACCTACAGCCCTGCCGTCGGTCGCGGTTTGTCGCAGCTTCAGGACAAATCAGTCACGGTTACGGTACCGATCTTCGATGAGACGACCTCTAGCTACTCCGACGATGCGTTGCTCATCGCCGTGATCGGTCAAGACGGCACGGTCACCTCGGCCACCCGATACCAGTACCCGGCCGAGGGGCGACCGCAGTCGTTCGACCTGGCGAATGAGCCGACCAGCGGCTACGCCCGCGTAACCGCGGCGTCCGGCTCCGACATCTCCATCCCGGCCGAGGCCGCCGGTGACCGGCCGGAGAAGAACTACGTGACCAGTGTCCTGCGAGACGCCTTCGACGACCATCTCCTGTGGGTCATGGTCCGCGGCAGCTCGTCGGTCTACAAGGCCGAGATCAAGAAGCTGGGGGAGTGACCATGAACGCTCGTACCACCCTTGCAGCCCTGGTCATCGGCCTGATGGCCGCCCTCGGTTTCGGCACCGCCGCCGCCCCCGCCCAGGCCGCCCCCGGCGGCGTCCAGAGCGGCACCTACTGGTTCCACAGTCCCGGTTACTTCGGACAGGTCAACCACAATCCCGCTGTCGTCCGAGGCAACACACTCACCGTGCGCTACGGCCCGCTCGTGTACCACTACCCGTTGATCAAAACCCCCAACGGCGCCTACTTCGACAACCGGATCGGGACACGCATGACCCTGACCAAGAAGGGCAACCGCCACTACGCCGGGACCATCTACTACTACGGCATCGATGGCGGGAAGGTGTCTCTGACCAAGCGCTGACCCACGTGAAACCCCCGGAGCGGCCACCCGTTTCGGGGGTTTTGTCGTCGCTGCGGCAACCCCCGCTACCCCGGGAACGGGCTCGTGTCAACGCAGGTGGGCGTCTATCCAATCGTCGCCACAGTAGACGGCGTCGACCATCATGCCCATCGACGTGTACCCCGTCGCCTGCAGCGGTCCCTCGTCGTCTGTCTCGCCGTCCAACACAAACGAGTCCCGCTCATCGTCGGCTCCTCGCCCGACCTTAAGGAACTTCATCCGGCCGGCATCACGGATGTGTACCGCTACGGTCCCGCCGTCAGGGAAGTAGTGCTGCAGCCGTTCGACCACGACGTCGTCGGCGGGATCATCGTCGATACACGTCACAGTGTTGCGCACCCACGGATACTCCACGTCGCGGAACTCTGGTCTGCGATTGTGTTGCGCGAACCCGAACGTGGCGATCGTGCGCGGGTCCCGCGTCTCGTGTCGAGCGTCCCACTGGTCGGCGAGCTGCTTCATGAAGAAGGTGTAACCGGAGTCCACTAGGTGTACTGACCAGGGACGTTGATCGTTAGACAAGTGCCCACTTGTCACACAAAGAAGCGCTTGTCTATAGTGTGGGTATGACAGTTTCACTGGATGTTGCCATGCCGCGCACGGACCTGTCGGCGCGGGATCACGCGCGGATGCTTGCTCCGTTGTTGAAGCCTTTGTCAGACGAGAACAGACTGATGATCGTGCTGACGCTTGCGGCGGGGGCGTGCTCGAACAAGCAGTTGCAGGAGGCCACCGGGTTGAGCCAGGCGCTGGTGAGTCACCATGTGGCAGCCTTGCGGGAAGCGCGGCTGATCAGTGTGCGGGCCGAGGGCCGGTCCAACATCTACGAGCTGTGTTGTGAGCAGTTGGCGGCGCCGGTGCAGTGGCTCGCTCACTTGGCGACTCTCACTCCACGTCCAGCAAAGAGGGCCACTGGAAAACTCGGATGAGTGGTGGTCGAGCCTGGGCGATGTCCTTGCGGTCGAGCGACTAGAAAACGGCGAAGATCAACCAACCCGACTGAATCTACTATGTCGGTGGCAAGTTGGACTTCACGCTGATTCGTATCGATGAGGAGCGCGGGGTGTACGACCGCCCGTTCACCGTCTTGCTGGATAAGGATGAGGTAGCTGGTGATTTCACGCTCTGCGCTCCTACGGTGGTAGGCCCCACTCAGGCAGTGTTCGACGAATCCGCCAATTGGGCGGGTGCTGCAGTGTTGATGACCGCCAAAGCAATCATGCGTGATGAGCCCTGGTCGGTGATGATGCGTGACGCTGATTTCAAAGTTGAACTGCTTCGCATGATCGAGTGGGATCATATCCTGCGATACGGATCTTCCCGTGACGTGAGATACCTGGGGACACAGATGAGATCGTGGATGGACATCGGTGTTCAACATGTCCTTGACACCTGCACTGTGACGTATGGAGCTGATAACCGAGATGCCCTCTCTGCAGGGATCGAATTCTTCAGCCGTCTTTCCCATCAGGTGGCGGGTGAAGGTGGACTCGCGCCGTTTCCTTTCGAACGGATCGAGACCGAGGTCCTCCGCATCTTCAGTGCTTCATCATGGGCATGACCAACCACTGTATGGGCCCCTCACATAGTCGAGATGAAAGTTCGGATGACCAGGACAAGCAGGTCAGGCATCCGCGTGCTGTGATATGATTCGCGCCATGGGCGTAATGAATGCAATTTTCACCACCTTCGGTCGGCTCCGGAGCTCCGGAGCCGCCGGTGGGTGTGTGCGCTAACGGAGGACGTTCCACGGAGGTAGAGACACCCACCGCTCAGCTTGTCCAGCCGGGCGGCCGTTTCGGCATGCCCGGAGCACGATATCTGCTGCGGAGTGTCTTTTCTATGCCTACCTACAGGCCGAACAAGGGCCGTCACGAGAACGGCCAGAACTACCTTGTCAACAAGTCAATGATTAAGAAGGTCGTTGACCTTGTCCCTGTCAGTGCGTCCGTCCCGGTCATAGAGATCGGCCCGGGACACGGGGCGCTGACCTTTCCCCTCCAGGACCGTGTCCTGGCTACCGGTGGATCGTTGACCGCCATCGAGATCGACCCGGCCTCCGTCCGGTGGCTGGAGGAGCGGCTGCGCCCGGAGGTTCACCTGTACGAGCAGGACGTCCTTGATTTTGTGCTGCCGGACGGCCCGCACGTCCTGGTGGGGAACCTGCCGTTTCACCTGACCACCGCGATCCTGCGGCACGTCCTTCACTCACCGGGGTGGACTCACGCGGTCTTCCTGGTGCAGTGGGAGGTCGCGCGTCGCCGCGCCGGCGTCGGTGGTGCCACGATGATGACAGCCCAGTGGTGGCCCTGGTTCGACTTCGAACAGCACGGGCGAATACCATCCACACATTTCCGTCCCCGCCCCACCGTCGACGCCGGTGTCCTGGTGATGCGTCGCCGGGAAGAGCCTCTCGTCAACTGGTCGGAGCGTGCGCGGTACGCGTCGTTCGTCCATGCCGTGTTCACCGGCAAGGGCCGAGGCATCGCCGACATCGTGTCCCGGGTCGTGGGGCGTCGGCGTGAACGACGGTGTGCTGAGGTCCTGCGTGAGGCCGGTGTTCCGGCAAACGCACTGCCGAAACAGTTGGACGCGGGGCAGTGGGCCACACTGTTTAAGGCCGTGGGGCGCTAAAGGCGAGCTGATCGCGATGTGATCGGTCGCTGCGTCTGATGTCGGCAGCAGAAGAAGTGCCATCCCTCCCAGATCCTGTTCCAGGGAAACTCTAAAGACAGCACCGTTGGCCATACGAAGAGCAATGTCTTCCCGGTCCATCAGACCAGCACGCCATAGAGTGATCAAGAATCCACGCCATATAGCGCTCATATTCACACCGCCCAGGTTCCACCGTCTCATAAGACCCGCCCGCTGATAGTCGCATTAAAGGTACCTCTAACGTACAATCGAGCCATGAAGATCGGCTACGCGCGCTGTTCGACCGACGAGCAGGACCTCACCGCGCAGATCGACGCGCTGCAGCGCCTGGGTGTCGAGCCTGCGCACATCTACACCGACCTCGGCTACACCGGCACCAACCGAAACCGGCCCGGGCTGCAGCAGGCGCTCGCCGCCGCCAGCCGCCCCGGCGATGAGCTGGTGGTAACCAAGCTCGACCGCCTGGCCCGCAGTGTCCCTGATGCCCGAGACATCGTGGCTGGCCTCACCGACCGCGGCGTGCGACTCCGCATCGGCGAGAGCCTGCACGACCCCGAGGACCCGACGGGCCGACTGCTGTTCAATGCGTTGGCCATGGTCGCCGAGTTTGAGGCCGACCTCATCCGGGCCCGGACCCGCGAGGGCATGGCCGTGGCCAAGGCCCGCGGTCGCCTGCGCGGCAAGCGGCCGAAGCTGCCGCCCAGCCAGGAGCGCCGTCTCGTCGAGCTTTTCCGGTCCGGCGAGCACACCGTTGGCGAACTGGCCGAGGACTTCGGTGTCAGTCGGGCCACCGTCTACCGTGCTGTCCAGCGTGTCGGAGGTCCATGAGCACAATTGACGTCGAACCCGAGCAAGTCCAGCCAGATCCGGGTGGTCCGTTAGGAGACGGCGTCCCGGCGAATCGAAAGACCGTATCCACTTGACCAGCATTGACACCGCAAAGAACAGTAGTCTGCGATCGGCGCGGAGCGCGATGCCGGGAGGCGCCCGTGGCAGGCCGGGTCGCTGCGCTCCCGGCCGACCACGGTTCGACTGCCGTGGTGCCGGTTGGTGCGGTGTACTGGGGGCGTGGAAGACGAGGACATGACCGAGGCCGAGATCGACGCGCTGTTCCGTGCGACCCAGCCCATCGGCAACGCGATCAACGCTCTGGCTCAGGCCGAACTGATCGTCGCGGCCGTCGACGACGGCATTCCGCCCCACGTTCGCGCTCGTCTCGACGCCACCCTGCGCGACCTCACCGACGACAAGGACACCCCATGAGCGACCCCGGCTTCACGCCGGCCACCGACGCCCAGATCGCCCTGGCCTTGGCCCAGGCCGACGGCGCACTGGCCGCGGCCGGCCACTATCTCGACCCGGCCGACCGCGCCGCGTCCGACGCTGAGATCCCCGCGGCCATGCGCGGTGAGCAGTCCTTCGACGACGCCGTCGCCGCCGGGCTGGCCCGCATCACCGGAAAGGATCCCGCATGACCGCGCAGGACCCACTGCACGTCTTCTTCCGACTCCCTGACGAACGCCTCGCTCGTCATCTCGACCGCATGATCCACGACGCGGGCGGCGATCCTGACCGCTGGCTCGCCGACATCATCGAAGCCGACCAGGACCGTTGTCGAGCCGAGGTCCAGGCCCGGCTGGCCGCGCTGGCCGAGAAGGTCAGCGCACACATCGACCGCGACGCTGTGGCAGCGTGGGACGGCAAAGCGCCGCCCATCGACGGCGAAGTCCGGCGGCCACGCCGTCCGAGGCCGTCGTCGGAGTGGCGCACGCGTTGAGCCGGAATCTGCGCATCAGATCAGCGGTGTTAGGTACGGATTGTCGCCCTCGTCTCGCGCGGTGTGCCGGTGGAATCGACCCATGTCACGAGGCAGTCGACAGCGTTCGGCGACCCCATCGCCAATAGCAGAGGGAGCCGGATCTCTTGTCCGGGCGGAATGGTTCCAAGTGGCTGTTCATCCCGTACAACACGGAACATCGCGTGTTCTGGCAAGTCTTGGAACTCGAAATCGACCTCGGACGCGGGTCCCTTCGACATGTTGTGGAGCACCAGCGACCAGCGCCGTTTCGTTTTGACACGCCCTCTGCTGTCGGTCTCGACGTTCTCACGCACTTCAGCTCTAGGCCAAACTCCTTCGGCTGGATCAGGGGTTTCGGCGTCGTTCTCACTCACCTTCGACGACTCGACCGACTGCTGGAACCGTCCCGTTGCCCGACTCAGAAAGTTGTTGATGTGCCCGACGAGTGCGCCGTCGTCGGAGTAGTCGAGCACGATCGCCGACTCCCGGACCTCGGCCAAGTAGCCATCCAGCCTCTGTCGTTCCGACAGGCGTTCGCCGCTCAGCGGAGCTCGGGGTGCGGAACTCACCAGAATCGCCACGGATTTCCCCGCGGCGACAAGCTTCTTGATCTCTTCGACGGTTCCAGACTCGGCCTCACCCGTCGGCGTGCCCAAGCGATCGCAGAATACGGCGATGGCCATGTCCGACTCGTCGACGATCTGGTCATTGAGGATCGCCTGCGGTCGCTCGCCGAACTCGGCCGCTGCATGCTCAGTCCAGGACACAGGAAGGACGGTGAGACCAACGGTGCGGCCGAAATTGAGATTCCACTGGCTGATCGTCTTACGGATCAGTGCCAGATCCGGTCCAGGAACATCACCGGGCGCTGAGACGAGAAGATGGAGCGCGAGAGTTGGGTAGGCCATGGGTGGTTTCCTTCGTGCTGGATCGGTTCATACGGCCGCGTCACGGTTCGCGAACCTGATTCTGGCAGCAGCATCTGACATACGCCGCGGTGCCGCCGGCTCCGTGCGGCGCCGCCTGGTCAAGGCGCCCCGTGGAGAAGCCGCGATATGTCGTACCTGCTCACTATGGTCGTGGTCAGCTGTCCGCCGGAGTCGGCGGGGCGGAGTGGAGGAATGCCATGGAGACCATCGACGTGTGCTTGGGGCGCGATCGCGTGCCGATAAGTTTGGACGTGTTCCGCACGTTGTTCCAGAACTCCAGCGTGAACATGTACCGCGGATACTCCCGGGCGATCGAGAACGGGCGGATTCCGTTCAGCAACTTGAAGTTTCTCGCCGGTCGCGCCGAGATCCCCTATCCACTGTTCTTCGCTCCGCTTCCACTCGTCGAAGCGCAGGTCAAGGCGAAGACTGACAAGCTCCTCGCTGGGACCAGCAAGACGACGTTCTCTGTCAACTCCAGAGGAGACGTCGATCTGAACGAGGTCGGATTGATCGTGAAGGATCTGCTGCGCAAGCAGGAGACGCTCAAGCGACTCGACCCCGGCCTGAAGAAGAACCAGATCGTCGGCCTGTTGCGCAGGCCCGGGCTCACTCCTGAAGCCGACGCCCTCGTGCTCCGGGACGCGCTCGGGCTGTCCAGGGACGAGATGCTCGGCGCGCGGAACCGCGAAGCCTTGCTGGACCTGATGATCGCTCGCCTTGAAGCGAACCAAGTGCTGGTGTCGCAGAGCTCGCGCACCGCCATGCCGCAGCTGCTCAGAACCGAGTTCAGCGGCTTGACGCTCAAGGACAACAAGATCCCGTACATCTTCTTGGCCGGCGACCCAGTCGCCGAAGAACCCGTCGGCCGCAAGATCTTCACGCTCGCACTGCTGACGGTGCTCGTCGCGCGGAAGATCTTCGCGCCGGTGCGGATCGGAGCGCACAGCGAAGGCGCCGAACCAGGTCGCGAGTATGACATCGCCGCGGCAATGCTCATGCCTGGGGACGAAGTCGCCAGCCTCGACCTGGAGACGCTCGACGACATCACGGCGGCGGCCGAGAGATTCAAGGTCACCCCAAGCGCGATGACCATCCGGGCGATGCGGCTACGCCTCGTCGAACCCGACGCTGCCGGCGAGTACCTGGCCGAGCTCCGACGTGCGTTCGCCTCCCGCGCGAAGAGCGGCGGCCGGACCCCCTACATTCAGAACGCCATGCGCAAGTACGTCGGACGCGAGATGGCGAGGAGGATGTTCGACGTACTCGACGCCGGGAGGATCTCTCCTGGCGAATTCAGCAGGGTGGTCTGCGTCAAGAAGATCGCGCCCGCTGACTTCGATGCCTTCCGGGAGGCTGTCCGGTGAGCAACAGCATCTACCTCGTGGACAACAACGCTCTGGCGAGACTGACTCGCGACCAGCGGTCCAGCCGGTTCTTCGCAGACTTCTGCCGCATCCCCACCGACGTGCTGGAGGAGGCAAGCGGCTTCCCCGACATCGACCAGCTGCGCAAGGTCGAGTACAAGACGACGGTCTCAGTACTGGAGCGACTGATTGAAGTCATGAAGACCGTGCCGTCCGAAGACACTGAGCTCCTCGACCTCTACGGCAACAAGGGGCGCGCCGATCCCGTCATCGTTGCCTGCGCGCTCGACGCGCACGCCGACGAGACGGCCACGCTGCTGCCGCAGACCATTGTGATCGTGACGCACGACAAGGCTGTGCGGGACAAAGCCACGGAGTTCGGCTTCATCGTTGAGACGAGCGAAGAGCTCGCTGCGGCGATCGACGCTACCTAACGGTGCCGCTAACGCGCTGTTGGTCTGCTATTCGATAGACCCGGCTGTTATTGCCTGCAGTCCAGGCCTCCGTGACGGAATCGCCGGGCAGCCTCGCGTAATCGGGGCCGACTCTTGTCGGACCTGGAAGCTAGTGTGCGGCGCATGGCGCCAAATCACAGCCCGTCGCGCGGGAAGACGTACTTGTACATCTATCGAAACGACGTGCTCAACCGCGTCTATGTCGGCATAGGATCGAGTCCGGCTCGTGCTTGGCAGCCGCACAACCCCGCAGTAGATACCCTGCGGGCGCACTCAGACACCGAGGTGTTCATTACAGACGCGCCGTTTCCGGACCGGCCATCAGCTGAAATGGCAGAGTCTGCAGCGATCTGTGCCGCGGCTGCCGCCGGAACCGAGGTGTTATCCGACCGGGATGATCTCAGCGCACTAACCAACATCGCGAAGGTCAGCTCATCCAAACATCTTCGAGTCGCGGTCTATCGGCGGGATGGAGTCGTGAGATTCGACGATCTCGAACGCACCGCTCTCGTCACACTCTCATTCGATGCCATCGGACGTGGGAGCACTCGTCGGCCTGTCCTACACGGAGGAAGGAGCGCACAGGTGTTCCATAAGCGGGCCACCAGGTTTTGGGGCCTGAGTGCCGCTGATCAGCGTCGGCGGCGTAAACAACTTCCCGATGGCACTCTCCCACGGGACGTCGAACGCCTCATCGCGGTGCAGAAGTCAACCCATACCATCCTCGGCGCATGGACGCTCGACGATCGTCAATGGCGACAGACATCCGGTGGTTGGGTATTCATCACGAGGGACGAACTGCCGGAACTGCGCGGACAACAGCTCGACTGGTGCGGTGCTCAGCCAGGCAACTTGCTGACGTGGAGTCCGGACATAAGGGCAGAGATCAAAGCCTGAACGGGTTGGCCGAACGAGTGCTATGCGTCGGTGTCGACTGCTCACACGAACGGCACCGACAGCTTCTCCACCGCTGCGCGCCGGGCCTCGATCCCGCGCCGGTCGTAGCCGGCCGTCGTCGACGGTGAGGTGTGCCCGACGATCTTCGACACCGACGACAGGTCCGCACCCGCGTCCAGCAGGTCTCCGACGAACGTCCTTCGCAGATCGTGCGGCCGCACAGTCGCGTCCTCACCGGCGAACCGCCGCTTGACCGCGGCCGCGACGGCGTTCACCGACAACCGCCGACCGGTCTCGGCCACCCGCGGCACCGTCTTGCTCATAGGCGTCAGCAGGGGGCCGGGTTCGTCGCAGCGCACCTCCAGCCACGCGACTATCGCCCGGCGTACGCCTGGCGCCAGCGGCACCGACCTGACCACCGCGCCCTTGCCCGTCACCACCAGCGTCTCGCGCCCACTGTCCAGGTCCGCCAGGTCCAGCGCCGCCGCTTCCTCGCGCCGCAGGCCGGCACCGACTAGCAGCGCGATCAGCGCGGCATCGCGCCGGGCAGTGGGCGACTCGTCGGCGGCCATCGCCGCGAACGCGGCCTTGACCGCCTCGCGGCCCAGGTGTCCGCGTGCCTGCTTCTCCTCGTCGCGGCCAATCTTCTCCGGCCGCAGCGCGCTCAGCGCCACCGTCGCCCGATCATGCGTCATCAATCCGGCGTCGCGGCAGGCGCGCACCACCGCACGCACGCTGTCGCGCATCGCATTGCGCGTCGACGGCGCACCCCACGTCGCGCCGATCGAGCGGTCGAGCGCTTCGTAGGCCGCGCTTGGCAGTGTGCTCCAGTCGGTCGACCACACCGCCACGGGGGAGTCGACCTGTCCGGTCGACATCACCACTCGGGCCAGCCGCTCCAATCGCAGTCGCGCCGTCTTCTCCGACCCGCGCGCCACCGCCAGCGCCACTGACCGGTGCACGCCCGTCGGCACCGGGCTGCGCGCGTCGTCGACCGCCGCGCGCACCACCGCGGCCGGCACATGCGCCGGTGCCGTCAGACTCTCTCGGTCCAACCCCTCGTACACCTCGATGTCCATGCGCCCAGCGTACCGGGAATGATTTGTCGATAACATACATTAGCGCTATACGATGTGAGAGGCTGGAGGACCGATACGTGATTCAACCGCGCTGGTAACCGGCCCATGGAGTCCGGGATCTGTCTGAGGCGTCTCCTACAGTTGGTCGGGCCAGATGGGCGCTACCGACCAGTGGAGAAGACTTGACTGACAATCCCGAGCTCGACGACACGACCCGTCTCGTTGCTTTCGTGCGACGGCTGCGCAGAATCGCTGCTCATCCCCTGATCGCTGCCGATGGCGGCGAGAGCATGCGGGACCTTGCCTCGAGCAAGTTCAAGATGGTCGTGTTCCCGCAGACCGGCGACGTGATCATGAAGCATGAGGTGCCCGAGGAAGTCTTATTCGAGTCGATGGCTGCGCGTCTGCGGCCAATGACGCTGACCCGCGACGACTTGGCTCACAAGAAGGTGATGCAGTCGCTCGAGGCCTGTACCGACACCAGCCACCCGCGGGTCGCTGTGGCCTTGGCCAAGATGCGAGCGGACTGGGCCGAGGTGACTGTACGCGACGCACGCAACCCCGGCAAAGTTGGACAAGCGTTCAACCTGGTCTCAGGAAATCTCGACGGTGCTGAGGTAGAGACGATGACTGATGTCGATCTCGCCTACGCCTGGCTGTACGGCGACTGCATTCACGGTGATGTCAAGAACTTCGGCGGTTCCTCGAGTCGTGATCGTTACCATGCCGCCACCAGCGTCTTTGCGAGGATCGCTGTAGTGGCAATGGGTACGCTCGAATACATTCGGCATCTCGTGGACGAGGGGCTCCTGTCGCTGCCGGAAGAAGCGTTCACCGACGCCGTTGTCGTTTCGGAGACGTACTGGGAGACCAAGGGGAAGGCGTACGCCAGCGCCGACGGCACCGTTCCGGATCTCGGCGCGATAGCCGACCTCGCCTCGGTACCGACAGGTATGATCCCCATTCACGACGCAATCACACCGCATCTGGAACCGTTGGGCGACGACGAGTAGCCGCGCAGCCGCCACTGATGACCTCCTTGAATCCGATTCGAGGAGGCCTTTCATGTCCACACCCACGAACCCCGCCACGCGCAGTGGCTCCCGCGTCCGCGTCGTCCGCACCGATCCGCACCGACGACGTGATCGCCGGCGCCGCTCCGGTCATCTCCGTCCGCAGTGACAACGCCGACGTGCTTGACCTGAACCCCACGACTGCGAGGGCCCTGGCCGGCATGCTCACCCGCGCGGCCGATGCCGAGCCGGTGCCGCCGAGCCCGCAGCAGCGCGCCCGCGACGTCCTGCGCGGCATCGGCATCGACGTCGCCGACGGACGCTCGGTCGTGCTCACCGACCGCGACGACACCGGCGAGCGCGTCTTCACCTACCTGATCAACCCCGGCCAGCTCGCGGCCGCCTGCGAGGAGTTTCGGCTCACGACCGGTGAGTCGATCGACTACGAGGGCTTGGAGAGCGCCCTGCCCTGGCTCGACACCGAGGAGGACTTCTGATGACCAACTCACCGCTGCGGCCGAGCGTGACCATCACTGAACCCGACCGGCCACGGTGTTGGATCGGCTCCCTCGCCGCGTACAACGGCTCGCACGACGGCGTGCCCCGACTCATCGGCGACTGGTTCGACGCCACCGACGCCGGCGAGGTCACCGTCGCCGAGCTACACAAGGGCACCGGCGTGCCGTTCGACCCCGACGACGAGCTCTGGGTCATGGACCTGGACGGCACCTGGCCAGTCCAGGTGGAGATGGACCCGACCACCGCGGCGAAGTGGGGCGAGATCTACGACGAGGTCGGCCCCGAGCAGTGGCCGGCCCTGTGCGCCTGGGTGCGCAACGGCAGCTACGTTGCCGAGAGCGATACCGACTACCCGGTGCTGTCCGACTTCGAGGAGCGGTACGTGGGCGAGTGGTCGACGTTTCGGGAGTACGCCGAACAGTTGGCCGACGACATCGGCCTGTTGACCGACGTTCCCCAATCGCTGCAGCCCTACTTCGACTGGGCGAGTTGGACCCGCGACTTGAAGTACGACTACTCGGTCGAGGACGCACCGAACGGAGGTGTCTACGTCTTCCGTGACCTATGAACCGCACGAGCCTGAGCTCGCGGATTTCACCATCGTCGCGGTCCACGACCTTCGCGATGGCGATGTTCTTCGCGACCTGGGTACTGAGCCAACTGGGCGGATCACCATGCTGCACAGCGTCGATCTGTCCGAACCCGGCGATCACGGCCTTGCTGAACGCTCCGTCGTCCTCTGCTGGCGAGATGAGGAGCTCATACGCACGACGATCATCGCCGACCAGATTGACCTGCGCGTCATCAAACCCCGAGAGGAGCTGTCATGACCAGCCCGATCGCGATCACCGTCTACATCACGAACTCGTACCCGGTGTTCGGCCGCGCGTTCATGCGCGACGAGGTCGTCACCGTCGACGCGCCGATGGCCGCGGTGATGGCCGAACCCGACTCGCTCGCCGACTGGGCGCAGGACCAGCTCATGGACCTCACCGGCGAGGGGCCCGATTACTCGGCTGTCCACGGTGTCTACGAGATCGTCGTCACCGCTGCGTCGGTCGGCTACAAGGCCCTCGTCGGCCTAGCAGCATACGCCGAGGGATGAGGGTGTCACAGCGCCTGCTGCGAGGATCAGCGCGGCAGGCGCTGTCATTTGTGATGCCTTCGCCCTG
The DNA here is from genome assembly GCF_000801125.1 of Rhodococcus sp. Chr-9. Lineage (NCBI taxonomy): Bacteria > Bacillati > Actinomycetota > Actinomycetes > Mycobacteriales > Nocardiaceae > Rhodococcus > Rhodococcus sp. Chr-9. The sequence continues at coordinate 30,946 of NZ_JTIZ01000118.1, read as the reverse complement.
TGCCGACCACCACGATCACAGTGACGGACAGTTGTGTCGGTGATGTCTGAGATAGTGAGAGACATGCAGATCAAGACGCGCCAGCGGGTGCGAGACCTCGCCGAGGTGTACACCCACTCACGCGAAGTTAACGCCATGCTCGATCTGGTCCCGACCATGTTCCCCAGTGCTGAGGACCCAGGTAACACCGACCGCAAGTTCTTCGAGCCCGCGGCCGGCTCCGGAAATTTCCTCGAAGAGATCTTGGTCCGCAAGCTCGCTTTCGTGACTCGGGAGCGTTATCAAACCGGCCAGCAATACGAGCACCGTATCCTTCGGGCGCTGGCGTCGATCTATGCCATCGACATCGACGCCGAGAACGTCGCCGAGTCCAAGCAACGGTTGCGCGCTGTCATCATCGCGCACCTGGACAACGATCTGAACACCCGCGAGACCACCCCCGGCTTCGCCGGTGCGGTCGAGGCGATCTTGGCGACCAACATCGTGCAGGCCGACACCCTCACCGACCTCGACTCGATCGAGTGGGTTGACTACCGTGCCGGCCGCAACGGCACATTCACTCGTGAATGGTCGACTGTCGCGGCCGAAGAGGATCAGCTCGACCTGTTCGCTGTGCCGAAGCTCGACACAACACCGGTGCCTTACGCATTGCTGCTGGCCAATCCCGAGCCGGTCATCGGCCAGGTCAAGAGGATCGGCGCATGAGCCGATTCGACCAGCACGTCCCCGACATCCTCGACTGCCTCGCGCAGTTGTCCAATGACGAGGTTCCGACTTCGCCGAAGTTGGCCAGCGCCATGCTCGACCTGTTGCCTGAGCATGTCTGGCACGAGCCGAACTATCGGTGGCTCAATCCGTTCAGCAAGTCGGGGGTGTTCCTACGTGAGATCGCCACTCGACTGCTCGACGGCTTGGAAGCCTGGGAGCCCGACTTCCTTGCTCGCCGAGAGCACATTTTCCGCAACATGCTCTACGGCGCGGCGATCACCGAGATGACCGGCATTATCTCCCGGCGCAGCGTCTACTGCACCGCCGACGCCTCTAGCGCCTACAGCGTCGTGCGGTTTGACGACCCGGACGGCAACATTCCGTATGTCCCATCCACGCACGATTTCAACGCCGATGGAAGATGCCGCCTATGCAATGGGCCAAGGGATCTTGAGCGCGGCGATATGCGCGAGAACTACGCCTATTCGTTCATCCATGGCACTTACCCCACCGAGGAGCTGGCTGACATGAAGTTCGACGTGATCGTTGGCAACCCGCCCTATCAGATTGATAGCGACGGCAACACGCGCACGATGCCAGTCTATCAGAAGTTCGTCGAGCGGGCCATCGAAATGGACCCCCGTTACGTCTTGATGATCACCCCGTCGCGGTGGTTCACCGGCGGGCTCGGTCTGGATGAATTCCGGGCCCGGATGATCGCCGACCGCCACCTCTCGAACCTCGTCGACAACCCGAAGCTGTTCGACTGCTTTCCCGGCGTTGAGATCAAAGGCGGCGTCAGCTACTTCCTCTGGGACCGTGACCACGACGGTGATTGTGAATTCTCCACCCGCGTGAACGGCAAGATCATCTCAACCATGACCCGAGATCTGCGCGCAGGTGACGGAGTGCTCATGCGCGACAACCTCGCCGCATCGATCGTCGAGAAGGTCCGTGCGCGATCTCTCCCCACGGTGGAGGCCCGATTCGCACCGCAGGTCCCTTTCGGTTTCCGCACGAACTACGGGGGCGCTAGTGATGAACCATTCTCGGGCGGCATCCCCCTCGTCTACGGCAACAAGGTCGGCTATGTTCGACCTGACCAGCTAGAACGGCTGCACGATTGGGTTGACCGCTGGAAGGTTCTCATCCCGAAGGCAGGTGACGGCCACGGGCGAGAGATCTCGTACGTTCTCGGCGAACCGATCGCACTCGCACCGGGATCGGCGTGCACGCAGACATACCTGATCGCGGCGTCGTTCGATTCTGAGGAAGAAACTCGCAACTACGCCAACTACATGGCAACGAAGCTCTACCGATTCCTCGTGCTGCAGCGCAAAGTGACCCAGGACCTCACTTCAGACCGCTTCCGATTCGTACCGATGCTCGACATGACGCGACCGTGGACCGACGGGCAGCTCTATGACTACTTCAATCTGACCGACGACGAACGCAGATACGTCGAATCCTCAATCGCACCCAGAGGAGTCAACTGGTCCCTCGACTCGCCGATCCCGGCCAGCCACCTACCCGGCGGCTCCAAGTACAAGCCCGGCAAGTCTGCTGACGCTGACGACGAGGACTAGACGAGTGAGCAACCGTATCTACGCCTACACCGTTATCGGCAAGGACAATGAACCCTGGGAGCGCCCGGATGGGGAGACCTTGACCACTGGCCGTGGCCTGATCAAGGTCGGTCAGACCACCAAGGGCACCGCTCGCGCACGCATCAAGCAGCAGCTGGGCACTGCCTATCCGAGCCTCAAAGGTGTGCAAATCCTGCTCGATGAGCCCGCGGTGCGCATCGACGGGACCGAGTTCTCTGACCACGACGTCCATTCAGCTCTGGTCGCCGCTGGAATCCACCGCATCGGGGGCGAATGGTTCGAGGCGACCCTCGACGAGGTTAAGGCAGCAGTCGCCACCGTGGTCTCAGGCACCGCCTACCAGCCGACGCGCACACAGACCTTCCGGCCGCGACCCGAACAACAGGCCGCGATCGACCAGACCGCCGCCTACTTCCGGGCTCACACCGGCACGCAGGCCCCCAAGTTCCTGTGGAACGCCAAGATGCGGTTCGGCAAGACGTTCGCCACCTACGAACTGGCCAAGGAGATGGGCTGGCAGCGCGTTCTGGTGCTGACCTTCAAGCCCGCCGTGGCCACCGCCTGGCACGACGACCTAGTCAGTCACGTCGACTTCGACGGTTGGCAGTACGTCGACAAGAACACTCCCGACGACGAGCGCGACGCTGCCGCGGACTACGAAGGCCCCGTGGTTTGGTTCGCCTCCCTGCAGGACCTGGGCGGCCGCGACGCCGACGGCAACATCAAGGCCCGCAATGAGGTCATCCACCTCGTCGACTGGGATGCCATCGTGCTCGACGAGTACCACTTCGGCGCCTGGCGAGACTCCGCGCGCGCACTGTACGACTCGGTCGACAAGAGCATTGCCGAGGCCGAGGAGCCCGACGATCAGGTCACTGCCGACGAGATCGACGAAGAGCTGGCCGTGCACGCCGATCACTACTTGTACCTATCGGGCACCCCTTTCCGTGCCATCACCGAGGGTGAGTTCACCGAGGACGCGATCTTCAACTGGACCTACATCGACGAACAGCGCGAGAAGGAGCACTGGGAACCGGGCGCGGGCCCGAACCCCTACCTGTCGCTGCCGCAGATGCAGATGTACACCTACGACATGGGTGCCGGCGCGGCCGAGTACGCCGAGGACGGAGAGTTCGCGGGATTCAGCCTCAATGAGACCTTCAAAGCGACGAAGGGTCCCGGCGGTTACAGCTTTGAGCATCCCGATGAGGTTGCCGAGTTCCTGGAGATGCTCCGCGGAAAGCTCAGCGAGCAGATGAAGCTGCAGGTGCAGGTACAGGACAAGCCGCCGTTCCCGTACGAAGCCCATCGGTTCAAGTCCGCAATCAAGCACTCGGTCTGGTACCTGCCCAGCGTCGCATCGTGTTTCGCCATGGCCGACATGCTCAGCGACCACCCGTACTTCACACAGTTCGAGATTGTCGTCGCCGCTGGGAACAAGGCCGGCCAGGGCGCTGCGGCACTGCCACCTGTCGAGGCCGCGATAGCCGAGGTCAAGACTGCTGGCGGGCCCGGATCGATCACCCTGTCCTGCGGCAAGCTGATGACCGGCGTCACTGTGCGCGAGTGGGGAGCCATCTTCATGCTTCGCTCACTCAAGAGCCCGGAATCCTACTTCCAAGCCGCCTTCCGCGTTCAGTCCCCGTGGGCGCACCGCGACGCGGAGGGGAACCTCGACGTCCACAAGCCCACCTGTTACGTCTTCGACTTCGACCCCAACCGCGCATTGAGCCTCGTTGCCGAGTACGGCTCGAAACTCGCCACCACCGGCGAGTCCACCCCGACCGAGGCGATCGGCGAGCTGATCAACTACCTGCCGATCTTCGGCTTCACCGGCGGTGCCATGACTGCGCTCGATGCCAATGCGGTGCTGGACTGGGCGACGGCCGGCATCGGCGCTGCGGCTCTGGCCAGGCGATGGAACTCGCCGCTGCTGGTCGACATCAATGAGCGCACCCTGGCCGCCGTGCTCGATCGCCCTGACTTGATGGAGACCCTCAGCAACATTGAGGACTTCCGGGCACTGGTCGACAACGCCGCGCAGGTCATCACCAATACGAAGGACTTGAAGAAGGCCAAGCGTGAACAGGGAGGCAAGCTCGACGCCGATCAGAAGAAGCAGCAGAAAGAGACGGCGAACAAGCGAAAGGAGATCCGCGAGAAGCTGCAGAAGTTCCTCGCCAAGATCCCGGTGTTCATGTACGTCACCGACTTCCGCGAGGAAGCCCTCAAAGACATTATCGAGTCTCTCGACTCCGACTTGTTCGAGCGGGTGACCGGGCTAACTGTCAATGACTTCCGAGCTCTCAACGAGATCGGACTGTTCAACGCCGCGCATCTTAACCACGCGATCTACCAGTTCAAGCGCTTTGAATCGGCCAGTCTCGACTACGCCCTGACGCCTGAGGAGCGCGAATGGCGTCATGCCAACGAACAGATTGGCCTCTGGGACACCGTCGAGACTGGTTGATCCGCCCTGGCTGGTGGAGTTCTGTGGTCTTGGAAACAAGGATGGGTTCATGCTCATGATCACCCGGGGAGCGCCGAGCGACTCGGGAGCGAACCAAGCCGAGGCGCTGTCCTTCTTGCTTCCATTGCAGAAGACCGGTCGCCGCCCAGAGCCGTGTCCATCGAGCACGATCAGGTCAGCGGGCTCGGCCATCGCACGAATCGTTGCGGCCACGTTTTCGTTCGTGGCGCCCCGCGACCTGATCTCGATTCCCGGGATGCGCTGGCCCATCTGGGCCAGTCCGTTGGCGGTTCGTCCCTCGATGTGTGAAGACGCGCGTGCGCAAGTGATTCGACATGCGCGGCACCATAGTTGTTTTTCGACGCGGGGCCCGGAATCTCCCTTGGTTGAGACGGCCAGCAACGTTATGGCGTTCGTCACACCCAAGTGTCGATTCGGGTAGAGTCTCTGGTCGTGAACCAGCAGTACTGGGCCGATCTCGTCTACGAGGGCGAGAAACTGACTGAAGTCGCCGAAGGCGTCCCGCGTGACCTGAGCGAGAACATCTCCCGATCGGAAGCTGGGCGCGCCCAGACACGACTTGACGCCGAGCGATACCGCGCACTCGTGAACGACACACGCCCGCGCGACCCGAATCGGCAAGAGCACCAGCTGCAGGACGTGATCGACGCCTACCGATGGAACCACCGCGACGCCGCGCGCGAGGTCCAGCACGGTATCGGCTTTACTCGTCCGGGTCGATAAGAGCCCGGTTTCGGCGAGTTTCGTGGCTCAGCACGAGGCGTTCGTCTAGCCGGGGCGCCGCTAGCTGGACCGACAGTCCGAGGAGACATCCTGTCCGGCCCCCGTGATACTGTTTGATCAATAGTTCGGCCCGCACCAGGACGTGTTCCTGGGAGCGGGCCGGATGTCTTTTGCAAGGTGTTTCGGCATGACCCGCCCGCTCAAGTCATGGCTGTCGATTGAGGACCAGATCCAGCAACTCGCGGACCGGGGAATGCAGATTCCCGATCACGCCCAAGCGGAACACGCTCTCGCCACGATCGGCTACTACCGACTCAGCGGCTACTGGTACCCATACCGCGAACCCGATCCAAGCGACCCCTACCGCCGGCTCGATACATTCCTTCCCGGCACGGACTTCTCCGAGGTGATCGATCTCTACGACTTCGACCGTGCACTCAAGACCCAGGTGCTCCACGGTATAGAACGAGTCGAGGTCGCGTTCCGCAGCCGCATTGGATACCTGATCGGCAAGCATGGGGCACTCGCGCATACCGACCCAACGCGCTTCCGCTCGACCTTCGACCATGCGAAATGGTGGGGCACCGCGCAGCGGCGGATCAATCGAGCCCGCGGACGGGACGAAACCGTCGACCATCACGACAAGTACTACGGCGGAGACATCCCCATCTGGGTGCTGACTGACCTGCTGGACTTCTCAGACCTATCCATGCTGTACGCCGGGATGATCGCCAACGACCAGAAGGAACTCGCTCAGTGGTTCAAGGTGACCGTCGCCCCCGACGCCTCGCAGTCGGCGCGTCGGGCATGGGCCCGTCGTCCTCCACTCGTCAACTGGCTCGAGCACCTGACGATCGTCCGCAACATCTGCGCTCACCACGGGCGGTTGTGGAATCGGCAACTAACCCCGCTTGGTGTGCCGCTGCGCATCCACCACCTGCCAGTATTCTCCGAGGTCGTCGCGACGTTCGACCCAACGCGTCCAGATGCGCACCAGATCGAGCGAGTGTTCGGCACGATCTGCGTCATTAGCTACTTGCTTGAGTCCGTCGAGCCTGGCAACAAGTGGCGCAAGTCCATCGACAAGCTCGTGGATACTTCGTTTCCAGGCGGCCATCACCGCAGTGTTGCCGAGATGGGATTCCCCAACCTCTGAACCTCGACGCCAACTTCGCCAGCGGTCCTACTTCTTCAGTGAGGCTGTTTTCAGCGCCTCATCGACGGCATCCACAAGCGACCGCAGCCACACGATGTCGTCCTTGAACTCGCCCCCGTCGACGTTCTGTCGCTTGATGCTACGTGGGCGCGACTGACGCTGCAGGTCTCCTTCGTGGACGATCTGATTCCTGCGCCGGACGATGTGATCCAGTCGGTCCTTGATCTCCGACACCGACTGCGCTGGTGTGATGTGCTCTTTGATCTTCGAGAAAGCCTTTCGTACGCCCAGCATCTGCATCGCCGTTTCCACGTTGCGACTGCTCTGGAAGGTCTTCGTCAATATCACTCGTTCAAGAACGTGGCGTGCGCGTACCTTGGGCCGAATCTTCTCACGGTTGGCGACCATCGCCTCGCTGAGTGCGATCAGATCCTCGAAGGGAATCTCCAAGTTTCTGAGGGCGGACGGCATGTTCACCAACGGAGCGTCGGCGATCGCCCAGTGGAAGTAGGTGTCCAGTGCGGCCACACCTTCGGCGAGAGCGTGTCTTCGGCGACGAGCGCATCCGCCACGCCATCTGCGGCGGCGAGGAGGTTTTCGGCACGATCGAGCACATCTTTGGCGGCTTCAAGCGGGGACAGTGCCATGACCGAGAACACTAGCAACAGCAGTCACATTGGGGTGCACTCTGCTGTGCGAGACGGTGCGTGTCCGTTTCCCGTTACAACAGACTTCGTCGAGGTTTGTTTGACAACATCACATCAGGGCCTTAGAGTCTAACGTGACACATACGCGGTGCCGCGATCAATGCGGACGACTCGAACGGAAGAACTATGGCCAACTACTCGATTCCCGTGACCGACACAGACGCCGTGCAGGCTCTGCTGGACGAAGTCCAGCATCGTTGCACTGCCCGCATCTACGACGCTGACGACATCTGCAAGCTTGCGGAAAAGGCCGACCAGTTGCTTGAAGGGCTGCCCGAGAAGCTGCGGACCGGAGCGACCGTCTACGCTGCACGTTCGGGAGCGGTCGCAAAGCGCGCGTCCTACGGCTACACGGTCGGCGTGACTGGGGTCCGGCTTCGTCGAGTTAACCGTCAGTGGCGGCTGGAGCGCGCGACCCGTATCAAGGATGACTCCACCTACGGAATCTTCGAGGTGCGTCTTTCAGACCGGATCGATCCCTCTGACCTCGGCCGCGTCTTCGCCAAAAACGCCGGCCTCACGCTCGGCGAGTTCCCACCCTCCAAGAGGACCGCAAAGCTTGCCGAGCTGACGGGATGACCTCAGCAGGGAGGCTCATCGGCTACCGCAGGGTCTCGTCGGCGGACCAGAACGCAGACCGTCAGCTCGAAGACCTCATCTCCTCGGGTGCGATTGATTTCAATGAGGTTTTCACGGACAAGGCCTCGGGCAAATCAACCGATCGTCCCAAGCTTGCCGAGGCACTCCGATACGTCCGCCCAGGCGAGACCCTCGTCGTACACAGCATGGATCGCCTGGGCCGAAACCTTCGCGATCTTGACGCCATCGTCGAAGCTCTGACAAAGGGAGGGGAGGTGCAGGTCGGTGCCGAGGCCGTCCACTGCAAGGGCGGAGCCCGTGTCCGCTTCGTGAAGGAGAACCTGACTTTTACCGGTGACGCGGGTGACTGGCGCGACCGGCTGTTGTTTCAAATGCTTGGTGCCATTGCGGAGATGGAGCGCGAGATGATCCGCGAGCGCCAGCGTGAAGGTATCGCACTCGCCAAAGCGAAGGGCGTCTACAAGGGAGGCAAACCGAAACTCACCGCAAACCAAACCGTCGAAGTTGCGCGTAGAGTCGCCGCTGGCGAGTCTGTGGCATCCTTGGCCCGCGAGTTCCACGTTAGCCGCCAGACGGTATACCGCTACGCTGCGCAGGCGAAAAACCCCTGAACAGCGAGGAGCACGATCGGTTGCAGCGGGTTCTGCGACTTCTCGGTGCTCGTCATTTCAGTTCCTTTCCTGGTTCTTGTCCTCGGCCACTCACATGCCGCTCCTTTTGCCTTGCCTCGTAGAACTCTTGCCGCGCGTCCTCCTCATCTAGCCTTCGCACCAGGACGTCGATGTCACTGTTCGGGTGTTCACGACGGCGCTGTCGCTCCATACGTTCTTCGACGAGCTCCACCAGCCCCATCAGCGGCCGCTCGAGCCGCGCGAACCTTGTCGCCGCAGGCACCAGCTGCCTGTGCACCTCGGCGTAGTAGTCCGCCGTGCCCTCGCCGCGCTGTGCTCGGGCGCGCTCTTCATCTACGAAGTGCTTCAATTCCCTCAACGTCAAGTCTCTGGCCGCCGACGCACCCGGCGCGTCCGTTGCTGGCACCGTCAGCTCCAGTGAGCCGAGGCTGTCGTTCCATCGCACGACCAGCTGCTCACCGGTACCGGCACGCTGCTGCTGCACACGCTCGATCACCTGGCTGGCCTCATCTGTGATTCGCATCGGCCGTTCTCCTTCTAGACGGTATGGGTAGCTCCCGACGATGTGTTGGGGGTTGCGGGCCGGAGCCTCACGCACAAAGACTCGTGGGTTACCGAGCAGGAGGCGCCTGCCCAGCCTATCCGACATTTGTGGGAGGCCCCGGTGTTTACAGAGCGTACGAGTGTAGGACTCGATGTGCACGCACGATCGATCGTGGCGGCGGCGGTTGACGGCCAAACAAGTGAGCTGCATCAGGCGAGGCTGACGCTCTCATTTGAGCACGTCAGATCATGGCTGGCGACGTTGCCGGGTCCGGTTGCGGTGGCCTACGAAGCCGGTCCGACCGGGTTCGGTCTGTACCGCGACCTGACGGCGGCGGGTATCCGGTGCGAGGTGGTGGCGCCGAGCAAGCTACAGCGTCCGGTCGGTGACCGGGTCAAGACCGATGTGCGCGACGCGATCCACCTGGCGAGATTACTACGGCTGGGCGAGACCACCTCGGTGTCGATCCCGACTGTGGAGCAGGAAGCGGCGCGCGGATCTGGTCCGGGCCCGCGAAGACTGCCGGGGCGATCTGATGCGGGCACGTCACCGGCTTTCGAAGCTGTTGCTGCGCCACGGCATGGTGTACGACGGTGGGGCGGCCTGGACCGGCGCGCATGATCGATGGTTGCGGACAGTCGCAGCGCCGGCGTTGACCGGGGTGGCCACACAGATGGCCTTCGATGCCGATTATGAACACGTGCTGACGATGAAAGCTCGACGTGACCGGTTGGATGTGACGATCGCCGAGATGGCCGGTGATAGCGAGTTCACACCGATTGTGCGGCGGATGTCGTGCCTGCGTGGAGTCAGTACGCTGACCGCGTTTGCGTTGAGCGTGGAGATCGGTGATTGGGATCGGTTTACCGGCAACAGTATTGGCTCGTTCGTCGGGTTGGTTCCCAGCGAGTGCTCGTCGGGAACGTCGCGGGTGCAGGGGGCGATCACCAAGACCGGCAATACCCACGCCCGCCGGTTGCTGGTTGAGGCAGCCTGGCACCATCGTGCGCGGTATCTCGTCGGTGCGGTGATTGCGCGAACGCTGGGAGCAGGCCCCCCGCAGCAGCTCGGGTACGTGGCGATGAGGGCAACCGTCGCCTCCATCAACGCTGGGTGAACTTCCTCGATCGCCGGAAACGCCCCGTCATTGCCAACGTCGCCATCGCGCGTGAATTGGCCGGCTGGTGCTGGTCGTTGGCCGTGATGGACTGCTAACACAATGGGCCTGCTTCATGTAGCCGATCGGTGGTGACAGCGCGTGGATCGATCCGCGATACAACTATGAGCAAACCCGGTTCCGGGTTGACGCTCGACCCTAGACACGCGGTCGCGATCCAGCCGAAACCCCGTCCTGCGGTATCCAATCCGCGTATATCAGTCTGACCGCGCGTCGTGATACGACACGCTCACCACACAGATCGCTGATGAAGCACCGAGGTACCGCCGGGACAGCTTCCCGGCGGTACCTCGCCCTGCTCACTTGACAAATTTCTCTACATATCAGTTGTTGAATGTCGGGATCACCAGCACCGCGATCCCCGCTTACTGTTGCTGCCACGCTTTGACCCGACAGCCGCCCAAAGCGAGCCCCGCGACGATCAAGCCGATCAGTGCGAATGCGGCTGCCGGTCACGGTCACGCACTCCGCCTTGCCCGGTGCTCCAGATCTCGGACTGGCCAACCGCGTGCTTCGGCACGCATGTCCTGTGCGGTCACCTCGGCCATATCAACCCCTCTCAGTCACCGACACCCAGACCGGTGTCCTTGACCTTGTCCTGAGAAAGTGCCTCCTGCGCCGCGGCGAGACGATTAAGCTCGGCCTTGGCCGACTCGTCGGTGGCGGCCTGCTCGCGGAGCCGATCGCCGTAGGTCTTCGTCGGCACCTTGCCCGCTTGGGTCTTCGCCCACTTCGCCTCGGTCTTGTCCACCGCCGCATCCCACATCGACGTCGGCACAGGGTTGCCGTCCTTGTCGTACACATTGATCTTCGTGTTCCGCAACATCATCACCAGCTGAGCGTTCATGTTCTCCGCGGCGATCTCGGGGCTGAATCGCTGCTCGTGTGCCCGCTCCAGCTCGTCGAGCAACTGACGCGACTTGGTTTGCGACTCACGCGCGGCATCCCACATCTGGTTGGCCTTTGCCATACGGTCCGCGGCCGTCTTCGCATCGCGCTCGGCGCGCTCCCGAGCCTGTGCGGCCTCACGCTCATGCGCCTCCGCTGCGGCCTGGGTCGACTGCGCAGCCAACTTCTCCGCCTCCGCATCGGCGCGCGCCTGTGCAGCAGCGGCCAGATCGGTAGCGATCTTGGCCCGGCCCTCGTCCTCGGCCTTCTTGACTAGGCCCGGCCGATCCTCGCGCTCCCATCTGGCGATCTCCTTCGCCACCGAGGCATCAACTGTGTCCTGAGCGTTGGCCAGCAACGTATCGGCATCGGCCTGCGCCTTGTCGGTGATCCTCGCGGCCCGCCTCTCCGCGTGCGCCACGATCTCCCCCGCCCGTGTCCTGGTGCGGGTCTTCAGCTCCTCGACCTCGGTGTGCGACTTCTCACGGAACTGCCGCACCTCACCCAACTCAGCGGCCTTGCGCTCATCGAACGCGCGCTGATCAGCGCGGCGCTCCAGCCGGGCCACGGCCTCGGCTTCGCTGAGCTCAATGGCTCGCGCCTCGGTCTCGTCATCGAGCACCTGGGTCGCCTCGGCGAACTCGAGGAGATCCTCGTCATGGGCCTCCTGCGCCTGGGCGACCTCCTTGTAGTCCTCGGCCGACAGACGGCGCAGGTGTCGCTGCTCGTCGACGCCCTTCTCGACATGGAAGCCCTTACCCTCGCCGAGATCGTGCTCGAGCTGCTTACCCAGCTCGTGCATGCGCTCGCGGAAATTACGCTGATGCAGCTCCATCTTGCGGCTGGGCCCGATGCTGGCGTACACCGGCGAGCCGTCCTTGCCGTACATCAGCTCCCCGGCGGCGTCCCGCTTGTGATAGCGGTACTCCGGCACGGTGACGTCGTAGCGCGGGTAGCGGCCGAACGCCTTGGTGAAACCGTTGCTCAGCGCTCGCGGATCTCGCTTCGTCGGCGTGGCGTAGAAGGTGTCGCCAATGACCTGAAGGTGCGGTCTCATCTCGTCGAGGTTCAGCGAGCCGCCGAAGATCGCCTCCTTCCCACCGGGAAGGGTCTTGCCGATCTGATCCAGCGCTGCGGCCTTGAAGGCCTCGAACGCCTCCTTCTTGACCTCCTTGATCCGGAAGCGCTGATTGCGCACCAGCGGTCGACCGTCCTGGCCGTCCAACGGCAGGCCGGTTACCCGATGCAGCGGGTGGTAGTACTCGCCCGGGATCGGCTCCAGCAGATCCCACGGCACCGGGATGACGAACGTCTCGGCGAAAACCTCGCCGTTGCCCTCCATCGAATCCGGCNATGCTCGTCGCCTCGCGGAAATCGCCCGTCGCCTCGTCGTAGACGAAGTCCCAATTCTCCGCAGTCCGCGCCGGATTGATCGCTGGATTCTCCAGCGCATATTTCTCAGTGGCCCGTTCGCCCGCAGTCTTGCGCATGGCCTCGTAGAGGGTCGCCGTCAGCCGGGCACGGTCGCCCTTCAGGTCCTTGCTCTTCATCTTCCGTGCGTCGAACCCTGCCCGCGAGACCTTCGCCATGACTGCTCACCTCCGTCCGTGTCGTTCGCTGCGGCGCTGCTGCCGCTGCCTGCGCTGCTGCCGCCGGCTGGCGCCGGTCCCGCCGTCCCCGGCGCTGCGCCCCGAGTCCGTCGACGGTCCCTACGGCCGCGCGGGGCCCCTGGCTCGTCGCTAACGCTCCTCACCCGCCCCGCACGTCCTTCGGTCCCGGCCACGCCGCTGTGCCAGGGGACCCTCGCATCAGCCGGGTCCCTCGCTTCGCTTCCCCGGCTGATGCTACCCCTGACACACCGTCGTGTCCAAGGCGCCATTGGACAAGTCGATCGGGGGGCTATCGCCCACCCTCCGACTTGTCCAAACCACTCGCCCTAGCGGGCTCGTTTGGCGCCCTGCCGGGGGCAGCCCGGCCTGCGGCCGGGAAGGGGGTTCCTGCGGCAAATGCTCGCTAGCTCGNCACCCTTCCCGGCGGGTCTGCGGCAGGCGTCCACCGCGGCGCCTGGCGGCCCTTCGCCCGCTGGCCTATTCGGCGCGGGCGTGCGGCCCCTACGGCTGGGCCACGGACTGCGCCCATCACTGCAGCGATGGGCTGGCCCAACGGGCTGGCACAAGGCCTCCGAAGCCCGTTGAGGAGAGCCTGCGGAGAAACTCTGCTGGAAACTCTGCTGGAAACTCGCAGCGGTCTGAGGCTGTTTCTCCACAGGCGGTGACAAGGCCTTTCGTGACAGCACAACTGTCACTTTGGTGCCGCTCAAGTGCTGTTTTGCTGTCACTCAAGTGCCGCTCAAGTGCTGTTGTGGTGCCGCTCAAGTGCCGGTTTCGTGTCACTGAGACAGCACTGCCTCGGCGCACGACAGGAATGCGGCAGTTGTACTGTCACTCAACTACCGCTTTGTCGACCGACTACTGCCGCGGTAGTGACACCGTAGTGCCACTCTGCTGCCCTCTGGACACGAGAAAGCCCCCTGGAGACGTGCTCCAGGGGGCTGTCTGCGGGGCCTAGTTGCTGATGACGCGCAGTCGTGGCGTCGCCTCGGCCAACTCCTTGGCTCGAGCCACCCACCGCCGCAGCGTCGAGTACGGGACGTCCAGCTCGGTGCTCGTCTTCCGCAGCGACAGCCCGGACTCCTGCAGCACCAGGGCTTGGCGGATCAGATCTTCATCGGCGTCACCGCCCAGCGCCTCTGCCGTCTGCCGCGCCAGNCGGCCAGCCGATCCTCGGCCGCCGCCGAACCGTGGCTCGGCCGGATCGGTTCGCGGCTCGGCCGCGGCTCACGCGCCTGATCCACATCATGGTTCGCCTCGCGGATCACCTCCTGAACCGGCGCGTGATCGGCCGGGTGATCCGCCTCGTGGCTCAGCCACTGATCCGCCGGTTCATCCGAGTCACGGCTCACCGTGAACCACTCTTGATTCGCCTCGTGAATCACCTCCTGGATCACCTGCTCGAGGTCTGCGGGGATCAGCTCGACGAACATCTGGTCCGCCTCGTCGCCCTCGCGGATCACCTGCGGTTCGCGCAGGTCAGAGGTGTGAGCCGCCTGAACCACCGGCCGAGCCGGTTCACGGATCACCCCGTGATCCACCGGCTGAGCCACAGGCGCCGAGCCGCGAGCTGCAAGCTGAGCCACCGGGGTCGGCTCACCCTGAGCCGCGTGCTGCGGAGCAGGCCGATCCACTGGCTGAGCCGCCTCGTGATCCGAGCCGCGGCTCACCGCGTCGTCAGCGTCCGAGTGAACCTGATCCTCCGCCTCGGCCGCCCGCGCATCCTCACCCATCCGGTGACGCGCCTTGATGAAGCCCAGCGTCGCGATCAGAGCGGGCAGGTCGAGCATCAACGGCAGCGACCAGGAAACCAAACCCTTCCAACCGGCCATCTCGCCGACCGTCGCCAGCGACTTCGCCGAAACGCCGAGAGTGACCACCAGAGTCACCGACGTCAGAGTGACGAGCACCGTCGCAAGAATCAGGTCTCCATAACTCCAGCTACGGAACCACCGCTTCACGCGCTGGAACACACCCGGCAGCGGCGGCCAGGCACGGATCGTCGGCCGCGTCAGCGGGTCACGACGGATCGAGCCCATGAACGACGTCCGGATCGTCGCGACCATGTGGATCATCAACACGGCGATCACCGGCGGGATCGCGTGAATGAACAGCGCCACCTTGAACGGCAGCTCCTCGACTCCGAACGCGATGACGTTGCCCGCCACCGAGAGCACCGCAGCGCCGCCGATCACGCCCAGGTAGTAGCGGCGGCCGTAGTCCTCGACCTGTTCGCCCGTGGCCCCAGGGAGCGGGCGGCTCGTTTTCGTCATCATCAGTTGCCCTCCTTCGGGCTCGTCAGGTCCGTCTCTGGGTGTGGCGGTGCCGGCCATGTGGCAGGCCCGCCGGGGTTCGTGCTGTGGGATGCGACGTTGGTGAAGTGAGAGGTCATGACGCCACCTCACTGGCCGCAGTCGCCGGGGAAGCCGGAATCGGCTCGACGTCCTTGAAGTCACGCCAGACCACCCGGTTGTCCACGACCGTCACCTGGCCCGTAGCCCGCCAATACGAAACCGTGGCGTTGACGAAGTGCTGAGCCCGCTCGCCGTAGAGACGCAAATGTTCAGGCACCTGCCCCTCCATCGCCTTGACCAGCTCGCGCTGGTACCGACCCCACGTACCCTGCTCAGCCACCACCGTCAGCAGTGCATTGCGCCGCTCGCGTACGACCTCGTCAGACTCCACCGGTGGCAGACCGTTGATCCGATCCAGCAGCTCAATGCTCGGGGTTGATGCGTGCGGGCGCGGATCGGTGAACGGATCACCGGGCACGGGCTCGTCGGGAAGCGGCGGTGCGACCTTGTCCGGGCCGACCACACGCTGGCCCACCCGGCCCCAACCAGCCACCACTGCGTCAGCCTCATCGCTGTCCCAGCGGCCGTCCTGCTCCCAGACATTCCACAGCCGGGCCACCGCGAGCACCTCGGGGTCAATGCCCACCCGCTTGGTACCCAACGCATCCGCCGCCATCTTCGACAGCCCAAGCAGCTCCTGCTGCTGACGGCTCAGCGACGACAACGGCTGGTCCACCTCTGCACCAGTCCGTTCGACCGGGGCGACCTTGTCCCAGGACTTTCGGCACAGCACACCGTCGACGCGCTGGCGCTTCGGCGACCGCTGATAGCTCGGGTGTGCGTCCAGGGCGGCCTCGATACGCTCGACCGTCTGCTTGTGCCCCTTGTTCGTCGGATTGACGTCTCGCAGATCCGGCACATGCTTGCACACCAGCGCCACACTCAAACGCGACACGTCGACGGCCGGACCCGTCGTACTGCCGTTCTGGCGGGGGTCCTCCAGCCAGGCGTACACCGCATCGCGTACGGGATCGTCGACATAACCGGCCCGCACCCGCTCAGCCAGCGCCTCGAACTCTGCGCTGTAATCCAGCCGCTCACCGGCGCGGTAGCGGTCTCGAGCTTCGGCCAGCACCAGATCCATATGTTGCCGGGTCAGGACTTCCTCCGGAATGACGTCATCGACCGAGATCACCCAGTAACGACGGTTACCGGTGTGATCGACAAGGAAGTCCTCCTTGTTCGTCGTAGCGGCCACAATGAACTGCCGCTTAT
The DNA here is from genome assembly GCF_000801125.1 of Rhodococcus sp. Chr-9. NCBI lineage: Bacteria > Bacillati > Actinomycetota > Actinomycetes > Mycobacteriales > Nocardiaceae > Rhodococcus > Rhodococcus sp. Chr-9. The sequence goes on along the minus strand of NZ_JTIZ01000118.1, from coordinate 14,534 downwards.
GCGTCTCATTGACCCGGCCGAACGGTGCGCGCCAGGTATCCGCGCGACCTGTGATGAATGCTTTCAAAGCGGCCTGATCGGCCTTGCGATTGAGCTTGTCGAGCTCGTCGATCAGCACGATCGGCGACTCGTGCGCAGCAGCCATCGCGTCCTTATGCCGATTCGAATCGGGCACATCCGCCAGCTCGGCAACGACCAGCCCATCCGGCACGATCGCACGGAAAAACGACGACTTACGCCCGCCCTGACCCCCGTGAAGCACGAGAATGCTGTCCACCTGGCAACCAGGTTCGTACGCCCGCTGCATCATCCCCAGGAACCACGAGTCCAGAACTCGGGAAAGGTACTCCTCGACCTCGCCGCCCGCGCCGACTCCTCGGGCTGTGGGAATGCAGGTCGCGATTCGACGCACGCCATCCCACCTGGGCAGCGAGTTGAGGTAGTCGCGCCACGGCGAGAACCGGTTCTGGCCGGCATACAGCAATGTCGCTGCCTCAATCGCCTTGGACTCAAGAGAACTGTGACGAGCACCGTAATACCAGTGGACAATCCGCGTGACCTCCGCCAGGTCGGCGTTGGTGATGAACCGCAATCGATCGTCGGGCTTACGCCAGGTCGGCAACTCGCGCCACGCGAGCCGACCGCCCATCTCATTGATGCCCACATGCTGAAGCTCCGGGTCATGCCGGAAGATCAGCGACGTGTTCGCATACGAATCGACGACCACCTCGCGCGCATTCTTGCCAGAGCCCACCCACTCGGTCATGAGTGAACCGAGGATCGCCTCACGGACACGCAGAAGTTCAGCAGCACTCATCTCCCGGGGGACGTACCGCCGCACGCGGCCGAGCTCACGCTGCACCTCATCGACGCCGGAATGCGCGCCTGACGCATTTGACGCGTTTGACACATCTGACGCATCTTCCGATACACTGAGGGCGGCTTCAATATTGTTTTCCAGGACGGTCGCGTTGGCAGCGCGGCCGTTTTCTTTTGTGCTCATACAGGCGCACCTGCCCGGAGCCGGGAACGCAGCGAGATCAGGGCCGCGGTGAGTTCGTCGGGGTGCAAATCCCGTAGCGCGTTGGCGGCAACCTCGACCTGGGCCTGAACCTCGCCGGACAGTGGCGTGGACGCCACACGCTGGTCAAGCGTGGCAAGTTCACTTACCCGCACGCGATAGCTGTTGCCCACCATCCGTGCGGGCAGCAACCCACGCCGGATGTAGCGACGCAGGGTGAATCGACTGGGATACCCCAGCTGCTCCGCCTGATCGAGAGTGACCTCGTCAGTCAACGCGGCCGCGGCAGGCAAAGAAGAGGTGGATGTGGCAGGCATGGTCCGCCCGCCTCCTTTCGCAAGAAAAGAGAGGGGCGACAGCTGCCAAGTCTCGGAGTGGGGCCATCTCGGCGCGGGGCCTCTTGCACCAACCGGTGTCCCGCGCGGTAGCCATCCCAGCTGACTACGGGCTGCCGGGTATCGTGCCTTACCCCCCGGACGGGTCGTCGCCGCCCGGCATCCTGCACCGGGCGACACTCAGCGTACCTGAAGCGACCAGTTACGACCAGTGCGACACACCGGAGCAGCAGCGTCGAGCAGCCACCAGCAGGCTGCTGTGCCACGTGTGCCGGGGTGGCACAGCTGTGGCACACCCTGTGGCACAGCTGTTTCCGCAGGTCAAGGCCACAGAACTGTGGTGGTGTGCCACTTGTACCGCAAAAACGCTATATGAGCCGCGTACAGCGTCACCCCTACAGCGCTTTTCTCTCCAGCGACTCCTAAGCAAAAAAGTGGCACAAGTGGCACAACAAGACCTAAAACCACGATCTAGCTGCAGTTTTAGGTGTGACAAACCCTGTGCCACCCCTGTGCCACCCTGTTCCGGGGTGGCACAGACTATCCACAGCCCTGTGGATAAACGACGTGTTGGAAGCGGGGGTGCTACGAAGGCAAACCACAGCAGCACCTCACACCAGCCATGCGTCTCCTTTCACGTCGTAACCCACAGGACTCTCGCCACAGCACTGTTGGTCACGACGCGTGAGAAGTGACCATGTCCGCAGGGACTACGCCGCCGCAGGCATGGTCACCGACGCCGCTTGGCGGCACCCTTCCGCCGCGGTCGCTCCGGCTCCTCCTCCACGACGCTCGGCTGCGCGGGTCCCTGCCGCATCCACACCGCGGCCAGGGCCTCCGGCAGGTCACCGAGGCCGGCCGCGGACCACGCGCCGGCGGCTTTCCGCCGCGCCAACTCCGTGAGGGGCTCCAGCAGCACACCGCCGTCCAGGTCCGGCGCTTTCATCGCGATCTCGATGTCATCGACCACCGTCCGCACCCCCTCACTGTGCGCGCGCCACCGCATCGAGACGTTCTCTCGCAACCAGACGTTGCGCTCCTCCAGCGGGGCTGTCGCCCACCAGTCACCGAAGTTCTGCCCGGTGCCCTCGTACCGCCACTGCGCGGGCTCCTGCGGCATCGCAGCAAGTTCCTCCCGCCGCGCCGCCAGCGCCGCGATCCGCTCATCCAGGCGTGCCCGCTGCGGTGTGCCTCTGCGGTATGCACCGGTGCCGACGAGGTCGGTGAGGTCGGCCAGTGCCTCGTCCACCTCAGCGAGCTCGTCGCTGTGGTCGCTGCCCTCGAACCAGACCCTGCGCATCCGCTCCATGTCGCCGAGCACGCTCAGCAGGCGGTCCTCGAGTGTCTGCTCGGCCAGCTCCAGTGGGATGCTGCGGTTCTCGCACGTGGCTGCGTACTGTGCCGAGGCGCAGCGGTATCGGGGCTTGCGTCCCTGGCCGCCCTTGAGCCGGTACGCGCCCCGGCCGCACACGCCGCAGACCAGCACGCCGGTGAGCAAGCCTTTGGCTCGCACAGTCGGCTCTTTCCGGTTCTCCCTGCTCTTCAACTCCCTGGCCACACGGTCGAACATCGTCCGCGTGAGGATCGGCTCGGCCCGCACCAGCGGCCTACCGCTGTCGTGGGTCAGCACCCGCTCCGGTCCCAGCACGCGGTGCCCCCGACTGTTGCGCACTGGATTTCCGTCCTCGTCGAGCACCGGCTCCCGGCCCACGACCTGCCCCAGCAGTGTGCGAGAAGTCAGCGCGCGCTTGAGCGGCGCCGAGTGCCATTCATAGCCCCGGACCTCGCGGCCGCGCAGTTGCGCGAAGCGATCTCTCGGCGTCAGCACTCCTCTTCGCGTCAGGTCGTGGGCGATCGCTCGCAGGGGCTCACCCGCGAGCACGCGCTTCACGACCTCGTGGATGACCTCGACCTGTTCCGGGTCCTGCACCAGACGCCAGCCATCGACCCGCTCCGGCTTGTATCCCCATGGCGGTACGCCGCCACGCCACTTCCCGGCGGCGAAGTTGTGCTTGAAAGCGGCGTGATTCCGCGCCGAGATCGCTTCCAGTTCCATCTCCGCGACCTTGGCGACCAGCAGCGCGATGATGTCGCCGAATGGTTGGCTCAAGTCCAGGAAAGACTCTGTGGCGCTTACCAATACGATCCGATGATCCTGCGCCCAGCGGATCATCTCCGCCAGATCGAGCAGCCGCCTGACGAGGCGATCCATCCGGTAGAAGACCAGCACGTCGACCTCGTGGTGGCGCTCACGCAACCACTTGCCCAGCTGTGGCCGATCGAAAGGTGTTGTCGCACCAGCACTCACGTCCAGGTCCTCGGCCACGCCGATGACCTCGTAGCCGCGTTGCGCACACAATTCCCGGCACGCCTGTAGTTGCCGCTCTGGTGACGTCGTCGCCTCGGTCACCCGCGACAGTCGTACAACGATCAGCGCCCGCTTCGCAGTCTTCGGCTTTCCCCCCATATGTCGGATCATACGACACGGTGTTAAAGCCGCACGATGGAGTATGCGATCGGGACCATTGCGGCGGCGGCTTTAGGGGCGGTGCTGTACACCGTGGTGACCGGCGATTCGATCGTGTCCGCGCTGACGGGCATCGTCGAGCGTGCCCTGAACACGGCGGTGTGATACCGACGCATGCGAAAGATGCTCGGACGACGCTGGTTACGCGCTTTCGTTCGTGAGGACGAAGGCGGGGTCACCGTCGAAGCGGCTCTCGCCGTCGCAAGCCTGATCACGGTGCTCGTGCTGTGCCTCGGCGCGGTGCTGGGCATCGCGTACCAGGTGCGGTGCCATGACGCCGCCCGTGAAGCCGCCCGCCTCGCCGCGCGGGGAGATCAAGCGAGGGCGGTCGATGTGGCCACGCGAGTCGCGCCTCCGGACGCACGCGTGGCGGTACGCGAGGAAGGAGATCTGATCGTGGCGGTCGTGACCGCGGAGAGTCCGCTGCTCCCGTTGCTGACCCTCACGGCCGAGGCGGTGGCGGTGCGCGAGCCGGAAGAAACGCGATGAGGTCGGGTCCGTCCCTCCTCGGCGACGACGGGAGCGCGAGTGTGATCGGCTGCGCCGTGATGGCCGGACTCATCGCGATCACGGCCACGTTGCTGCACGTCGGGTCGGTCGTCGTCGCACGTCATCGTGCGCAGGCGGCGGCCGACCTGGCGGCGGTGGCGGTCGCCTCGGCACTGGACCGCGGGGTCGTGGAGGCTTGCGAGGCGAGCGAGGCGATCACCACACGGATGCGAGTACGATTGCGGCGCTGCGAGATCGAAGAGTGGGATGCGCTCGTCGAGGTCACCGCTGAGGTGTCGGCTCTCCTCGGCGGGAAGAAGGCGACGGCCGTCGCGCGAGCCGGTCCTGCCCGATGAGGCCCGTCGGCGGTCGCTCGCGGCCGTATCCAGCGCATTCGCGCTCGTTGCTTGCCTGTGCTCGCATCCAGCGGTTGCCGCCCGACCCGTACACGAAGCGGCTGCGGGAAGCGTTCCCGTCCCGGATCCGGCCGAGTAGGCGCGCCGGTGGCCTGAATCGCCGTCACCCCTCGATCGCAGCGAGGACGGCATCGAGGACGGCGACCGCCCCGGACTTGTCGAGCGGATCGTTGCCGTTCCCGCACTTGGGGGAGTACACGCACGACGGGCATCCGGCGGCACATTCGCAGGCCGCGACCGCATCGCGGGTCGCGGTGAGCCACTTGGTGATCCGGTGGTATCCGCGTTCGGCGAATCCGGCGCCGCCGGGCTGTCCGTCGTAGACGAAGACGGTGGGCAGCCCGGTGTCGGGGTGCAGATCGGTGGAGACGCCGCCGATGTCGCCCCGATCGCACGTCGCGAGCAGGGGGAGCAGGCCGATCGCGGCGTGCTCGGCGGCGTGGAGTGCCCCGGGCACGCGATCGGGGGTCACCCCGATCCGGTCGAGCAGGTCGGGGTCGATCGTGTACATCACCGCGCGGGTGTCGAGCGTGTGCTCGGGCATGTCGAGGGGAATCTGGTCGAGCACCTCTCCGGACGGCAGGCGGCGCAGATAGCCGACCACCCGGTGCGTCACCTCGACCCCCACGGACGCGACGGTGACGGGTCCGAACTCGCGGTGTTCGTCGACGGAGATGCAACAGATGTCGGTGATCTCGCGTGCGCTCGTCGACCATTCCGGGTCCTCGGCGTGCACGAGGGCGATGCCGTCCTCGAGATACAACTCGTCGACGACGACGGTCTCACCCTGGTGCAGGTGCACAGCTCCGGGATGGACGGTCGCGGGGGCGCGGGCGGCGTCGACGGTGCCGAGCATGCGACCGGTGTCACCCTCGACGATCGAGACCTGGCGGCCGATCCCGCCGCGGATCTCGACATCACCGTGCGGTTGCGTTCCCGGGGTGACGAACCAGCCGTGCGGGCGGCGGCGGATCAGTCCCTGCTCCGCGAGGTCCGTGAGGACGTCGAGCGCGCCGAACTCCTCGACCTCGGCATCGCTGATCGGCAGTTCCGATGCGGCGCAGAGAAGTTGGGGCCCGAGCACGTACGGATTGTTCGGATCGGTGACCGTCGCCTCGACCGGCCGGTCGAGCAGTGCCTGCGGATGGTGCACGAGATAGGTGTCGAGCGGATCGTCCCGCGCGACCAGCACGACGAGCGAACCCTGCCCGCGGCGACCGGCGCGACCGCCCTGCTGACGGAAGGACGCGACCGTGCCCGGGAATCCGGCGACGATCACCGCGTCCAGACCAGCGATGTCCACGCCGAGTTCGAGGGCGTTGGTGCTGGCGACGCCGAGCAGACGGCCGTCGGAGAGCGCGGCCTCGAGGTCGCGCCGGTCCTCGGCGAGGTAGCCCGCCCGGTAGGCCGCCACCCGGTCGACGAGATCCGGTGCCGCCTCGGCGAGAAGCCGACGTGCACCCATGGCCGTGAGCTCGGCGCCGTGACGCGACCGGACGAACGCCAGGGTGCGGGCACCCTCGACGACGAGGTCGGCGAGAAGGCGCGCGGCCTCGGTCCCGGCGGCCCGCCGCACCGGGGCGCCGTGTTCGCCCGTGAGTTCGCGCAGCAGGGGCGGCTCCCACATCGCGACCGTGCGGGGTCCGTGCGGCGAGCCGTCCTCGGTGATCTCGCGGCAGGGTGCTCCGATGAGCCGGGACGCCGCTGCCCCCGGTTCCGCGGTCGTCGCGGAGGCGAGGACGAAGACGGGATCGGCGCCGTACCGGCGGGCCACGCGCCGGAGCCGACGCAGGATCAGGGCGACGTGCGAGCCGAACACACCCCGGTAGGAGTGGCATTCGTCGACGACGACGTACCGCAGGCGGCGCCACAGCCGGGCCCATCGTGCGTGGGCGGGCAACAGCGACAGGTGCAGCATGTCGGGATTGGTGAAGATCCAGCGCGAGTGCCGGCGCGTCCACTGCCGGATCTCGGTGGAGGTGTCGCCGTCGTAGGCACACGCGCACACGGTCGACAGGCCGTCGATGTCGGAGGTCAGTTCGGTGACCGCGCGCAGCTGGTCGGCGCCGAGGGCCTCGGTGGGCGACAGGTAGAGAGCGGTGGCCTGCGGGTCGTCGGCGAGCGCGCTCAGGACGGGCAGCTGGTAGGCGACCGACTTGCCCGACGCGGTGCCGGTGGACACCACCACGTTCTCCCCGCCGGCCGCGATGTCGGCGGCGCTCGCCTGGTGGTGCCAGGGACGCTCGACGCCCTGGTCGCGGAAGGCCCGGACAACGTCCTCGTGCGCCCACTGCGGCCAGTCGCTGTGGTGGGCGGGCCGGGCCGGGATCTCTGCGACGTGGGTCAGCGGTGACTCGCCCGTCGGGGTGCCGGCGAGCAGCCGGTCGAGCAGCTCGCGACCGTAGGTGGGGGCGGTGGCGTCGCCGTTGTGGAGGAAGGGCGAGCCGGTCACGCAGTACTCCGCTGGGTCGGACGAGGTGTCTGTCGAAAACGTCTGTCGGATAGGAATGTGTCGGATACGGCGAGGCTGTGTCGGATGCGGGAGACCCGGGTCCGGGACGAGTGGGGCCACAGTGGCCTCCCGTAACATGGGAGCAACAGCTACCCGTGGGTAATGCTACCGAGACATGAACAAGATCAGGGAATTGGCACGTTTGTGCCCATTCCTACTGTTGCGCGTGCCCAGAACGTGGTTGACTGACACCCGGTCGCAGCTTCTGTGTTCGTAGACTTGGAAAAGTGCACGCTCGCAGGATCGATGGTTGCGAGCGCGGTGCTTTAGCTCTTCCAACGGGGGACTCGAGAAGTACAGCGGTCGGAACCGGGACCTGGCGGATCGCGTACCCGGCGGTTCGTCGAATCCGGTGTTAGAAAGAGAAGGAAAAGCATGGCACAGGGCACTGTGAAGTGGTTCAACGCGGAGAAGGGCTTCGGCTTCATCGCTCCTGAGGACGGCTCCGCCGACGTGTTCGTTCACTACTCCGAGATCCAGGGTTCCGGCTTCCGCACCCTCGAGGAGAACCAGCGAGTCGAGTTCGAGGTCGGTCAGGGCACCAAGGGCCCGCAGGCCACCGGCGTGCGCGCACTCTGATCCACCCGCTCGAGCGAGCAACCGGGCAAGGTCAACCACCTCGCCCGATCGTCCCCCGTCGCCTCAGGTGATGGGGGACGATGCATTTCCGGGACGTGTGCGCGAACCGGTCGTGGGACCTCACCGCCTCGTCGCGCTCACGGAGCCGGGAGAGGAGGACCCGTGAGTCAACTGTCCTTCTTCGGGGCCGACACGATGCCGCCGGCCCTGGCCGACCTGAGCGGCCTGCTCGCGGCACACGGACGTGCGCGTCTCACCGCCGACGGCGCGGTGCTGACCGTGGAGGTCGACGCCGAATGGCGCGCCCGTGCGATCGGGCAGCTCGTGACCGACACGGGAATCGAGGCGGACATCGCCGTCGACGGCGAGCTGTTCACCGTCAGCACATCCGTCGACCCCGCTCTCGTCCCGCTCGCGACCCAGTGGAGCAGCGACGACGGCAAGACGGTCCCGACCGGCTGGGTCCCGTCCTCGCGGGCCCAGCGGGCGTGGTTCCTCGCGTCCGGTCGCATGGAGGTCGAGGGAGCACAGTATGTTCTCGGTCTGGATGCGACGGCTCCCGACACTCATGCAGTTCTGGCGCAGGCGCTCATGCGCGCCGGCATCGCACCGACCCTGATCGGTACGCACGGCACCGGTGGACCGGGGTTGAGGATCTCCGGCCGGAGGCGTCTGACGAGGCTCGTCGAGAACATCGGTGCACCTCCGGACGCCGACGCGGCACGACGGATCTGGCCGCACGTGGAACCGGGTGATCATCACTTGTGAAGAGCCGTTCCCCGAGGATGTGCGACCCTGTGTGTGGCCGCGTCTGGGGAACGGGTCGGTATACATGTCTTCGAACAAGGCGACATGTCGGCAATGAGGGAAGGTGCGGGCGGCACGGTGGCAGCACGGGAGAAGAGCACTGCGGGCGGTTCGTCGGGCACGCGTCGGCTCGTGATCGTCGAGTCCCCGACCAAGGCGAGGAAGATCGCCCCCTACCTCGGCCGCGACTACGTCGTCGAGGCATCGGTCGGTCACATCCGCGACCTGCCGCGCGGTGCCGCGGACGTCCCCGCCAAGTACAAGGGCGAGTCGTGGGCGCGCCTCGGTGTCGACGTCGATCACGACTTCGAACCCCTCTACGTCGTCAGCGCCGACAAGAAGACCAAGGTCTCGGAGCTGAAGAGCCTGCTCAAGGACGCCGACGAGCTCTACCTCGCCACCGACCCCGACCGCGAGGGCGAGGCCATCGCCTGGCACCTGCTCGAGACCCTGAAGCCCAAGGTGCCGGTCCGGCGCATGGTCTTCCACGAGATCACCGAGCCCGCTATCCGCGCGGCCGCCGAGAACACCCGCGACCTCGACAACGACCTGGTCGACGCGCAGGAGACCCGCCGCATCCTCGACCGTCTCTACGGCTACGAGGTCAGCCCCGTGCTGTGGAAGAAGGTCATGCCCCGTCTGTCGGCGGGTCGTGTGCAGTCGGTGGCGACCCGCGTGATCGTGCAGCGCGAACGCGAGCGCATGGCGTTCAAGTCCGCCGAGTACTGGGACATCGCGGCCACGATGGACGCCGGCGCCGACGCGAGCCCCCGGTCGTTCGGTGCCCGCCTGGTCAACGTCGACGGTTCCCGTGTCGCCTCGGGTCGCGACTTCGGGCCCGACGGGAACCTGAAGTCGAACGGTGTCGTCGTCCTCGACGAGGACCGCGCCCGCCGCCTCGCGGAGGCACTCGCCGGTGTCGCGTTGACGGTGTCGTCGGCCGAGAGCAAGCCGTACACCCGCAAGCCCTACGCGCCGTTCATGACGTCGACGCTGCAGCAGGAGGCGGGCCGCAAGCTGCGGTTCTCGTCCGAGCGCACCATGCGCACCGCGCAGCGTCTGTACGAGAACGGCTACATCACCTACATGCGTACCGACTCGACGACGCTGTCCGAGTCGGCGATCGCGGCGGCCCGCGCACAGGCCACCCAGCTGTACGGTGCCGAGTTCGTCCATCCGACGCCGCGCCAGTACACCCGCAAGGTCAAGAACGCGCAGGAAGCACACGAGGCGATCCGTCCCGCCGGCGACGTCTTCGCGACCCCCGGCGAGCTGCACGCGCGCCTCGACGGCGACGAGTTCAAGCTCTACGAGCTCATCTGGCAGCGCACCGTCGCCTCCCAGATGGCCGACGCGCGGGGCACCACGCTGACGCTGCGCATCACCGGCACCGCGGGCACCGGCGAGGAGTGCACCTTCTCGTCGTCGGGCCGCACCATCACGTTCCCGGGCTTCCTCAAGGCATACGTCGAGAGTGTCGACGAGGAAGCCGGTGGTCAGTCGGACGACGCGGAGTCGCGCCTGCCGAACCTGTCCGAGGGTGCCTCGGTCACCGCGACGAAGCTCGATCCGGACGGTCACTCCACCAACCCGCCGGCCCGGTACACCGAGGCGAGCCTGATCAAGACGCTCGAAGAGCTCGGGATCGGCCGGCCCTCGACCTACGCGTCGATCATCAAGACCATCCTCGACCGCGGCTACGTCTACAAGCGTGGCAGCGCGCTCGTCCCGTCGTGGGTGGCGTTCGCCGTCATCGGCCTGCTCGAGGCGCACTTCGCCCAGCTCGTCGACTACGACTTCACGGCCGGGATGGAGGACGATCTCGACGAGATCGCCTCCGGTCACCGGCAGCGCACCGACTGGCTGACGCGGTTCTACTTCGGCAGCGACGACGGTCACGAGGAGTCGGTCGCGCGCAAGGGCGGCCTGAAGAAGCTGGTGGGGGAGAACCTCGAGGACATCGACGCCCGCGAGATCAACTCCATCCGCCTGTTCGACGACTCCGAGGGTCGCGAGATCCACGTGCGTGTGGGCCGCTTCGGTCCGTACCTCGAACGGATGGTCACCGACCCGAACAACCCCGACGCCGAGCCGACCTCGCAGCGCGCGAACCTGCCCGACGACCTGCCGCCGGACGAGCTCACCCTCGAATACGCCGAGAAACTCTTCTCGACGCCGCAGGAGGGACGTGTCCTCGGTGTCGATCCGTCGACCGGCTACGAGATCGTCGCGCGGGAGGGTCGCTTCGGTCCCTACGTGACCGAGCTGATCCCCGATCCGGAACCCGAGCCCGAACCGGAGCCGGACGTCACGCCCATCCCCGTCGATGAACTCGGCTCGGAGGGAGAGGGCGGCACGAAGACCGCCACCAAGAAGGCCGTCGCCAAGAAGGCGGCGAAGAAGGCTCCCGCGAAGAAGACCGGTCCGAAGCCGCGCACGGGTTCGCTGTTCAAGACGATGGACCTGTCCACGGTCACCCTGGAAGACGCCCTGAAACTGCTGTCGCTGCCGCGCGTGGTGGGTGTCGATCCGGAGTCCGGCGACGAGATCACCGCCCAGAACGGCCGCTACGGTCCGTACCTGAAGAAGGGCAGCGACTCGCGGTCGCTCGCCAACGAGGAGCAGATCTTCACGATCACGCTCGACGAGGCGCTGAAGATCTACGCGGAGCCGAAGCGCCGCGGCCGGCAGGCCGCCGCCACGCCGCCGCTGCGCGAGCTGGGCACCGACCCGGTCAGCGGCAAGCAGATGGTGATCAAGGACGGCCGGTTCGGTCCGTACGTCACCGACGGTGAGACGAACGCGAGCCTGCGCAAGGGCGACGAGGTCGAGTCCATCACCGACGAGCGGGCGTCCGAACTGCTCGCCGACCGTCGGGCACGCGGTCCCGTCAAGAAGACCGCGAAGAAGACAGCGGCGAAGAAGACGGCCGCCAAGAAGACGGCCGCCAAGAAGACCACTGCCAAGAAGGCAGCGGCGAAGAAGACGACAAAGAAGGCCGCCGCGAAGAAGACGACGGACTGACGGTTCCCGTCGGCGTACGCGGATAACCTCACGGGGTGGACCGCGAACTGCCGTCGGGGATCCCCGGCGTCACACTGTGGCGATCCGAGCCGGGCCGGTGCCTGCGTGGGGGGGAACCCACGTGTTGCCGGACGGATGCATGGACCTCATCCGGCACGCCGACGGCTTCCCCGTCGCCGGTCCGGACGCGACGTCACAGTTCTCCGGCCGATCGCCGCTGACGGCGGTCCGGTTCGAACCCGGCCTGGGACCGCCGTTCTTCGGCGTCGACGCGAGCGAGCTGACCGATCGACGGGTTCCGCTCGACGATCTGTGGCCGTCATGTCGTGTGCGGCTCCTCGCGGTTCGAGCCGAGGACGATCCCGTCGCTGCACTGGTCGACGCCGTCCGAGGTGCGGTCGACGCACACGATCCGATGGCCGCCCTCGCGCTGGCGCTGGCCTCCGGCACGGCCGTCTCGGAAGTCGCCGCGACCCTCGGCTGGAGCGACAGGACACTGCGTCGTCGCTCGGCGGTACCTCGGGTGCTTCGATGGGCAGGTCGAGGCCGAGCATGCGATAGCACGCGAAGGACCGATCGAGATCGGCGACGGCGAGCCCCACGGCGGAGAAATGAATGGTCATGGCCCGACGATGGGACCGAGGACGTGCAGCCGTCCTGAACGTTTCGGACACGTGATCCGGACCCGTCGGACCCGGTCGTTAGGCTGAGCGCATGTCCGGGGTCTTCGATCGTCTCGTCGGTCAACGCGATGTCGAGACCGAACTCGTCGCGGCCGCGGTAGCTGCCCGTCGGGGCGACACCGGGTCGGCGATGACGCACTCGTGGCTGTTCACCGGTCCTCCCGGGTCCGGTCGCTCGGTCGCGGCGCTGTGTTTCGCAGCCGCTCTGCAGTGCACCGACGAGGAGCCTCCCGGTTGCGGGCGATGCCACGCCTGCACCACCACTATGGCAGGCACCCACGGCGACGTACGGCGGGTCGTGCCCGAGGGACTGACGATCAGCGTCAAGTCGATGCGCGACATCGTGCAGGTCGCCTCGCGGCGTCCCAGCACAGGACGATGGCAGGTCGTGGTGATCGAGGATGCCGACCGCCTCACCGAGGGAGCCGCGAACGCGCTGCTGAAGGTGGTCGAGGAACCGCCGCAGCGAACGGTCTTCCTCCTGTGCGCGCCGTCGATCGATCCCGAGGACATCTCGGTGACGCTGCGCTCGCGCTGCCGTCACGTCGGGTTGGTCACTCCCAGCGCCGACGCCATCGCGCGCGTCCTCGAGGCCACCGACGGCATCGATCCGAAGACGGCGCAGTGGGCTGCATCCGTCAGTGCAGGCCACGTCGGTCGGGCCCGACGGCTGGCCACCGACGAGGGCGCCCGCGACAACCGGACACGTGCCCTCGCTGTCGCCGGCGCGGTCCTGCGCCCCGCCACCACCTACTCCGCAGCCGACGATCTCGGACGCAGTGCCGAGACCGAGGCGAAGGAGATCAGTGCGGAGCGCGACGAGCACGAGACCGAAGAGCTCAGGACCGCTCTCGGTGCCGGCGGTACCGGCAAGGGGGCTGCGGGTGCGCTTCGCGGTTCGGCCGGGGTCCTCAAGGAACTCGAACGCACTCAGAAGTCGCGGAAGACGCGAACCGAGCGCGACATCATGGACAGAGCGCTTATCGATCTCGCCGGTCTGTATCGGGACGCGCTGGTGCACGCCTTCGGATCGCGGGTCACGCTCAACCATCCGGACATGTCGGATCGTGCGGTCGACCTCGCGTCGAGGACCCGGCCGGAGTCGCTGCTCGAGTGCATCGAGGCCATCCTCGACTGCCGGGAGGCGCTCGCCCAGAACGTCAAACCCCGCTTCGCTCTCGCGGCGCTTGCAGCCCGGTTGAGCTCGGCGTTCCGGTAGCCGAAGTGCCGGTTTGCGTCGGGGTGGGGGTAGTCCGCTAGACTTCGGACGCCGAAAGGCTCGCTGCCTTAGCTCAGTCGGTAGAGCATTTCACTCGTAATGAAAAGGTCGTCGGTTCGATTCCGACAGGCAGCTCCACGAAGGCCCCTCGCCACGGTGAGGGGCCTTCGACGTTTCTGCGCGGTGTGCGATTCGCACGGATGATGGAGACATGTTGATGGAACTGTTCTCCTTGGTCCTGATCATCGGCGCTCTCGCCGTGGTGCTGCCTATGGCCGTCCGGGTCTTCCGGGACAAGGACCGTTGACGCGAAGCGACCGCGACCATCGACGCGCACGAGAGCGGTCTCGGACACGGCGTCGAAATCCTCGACAACCCGGTCACCGCGCAGCATGCTTCTCTCATGGCTGAGTCGTTGAAGGACCGGGTTCGGGAGAAGATCCTGCGGCAGCGCGCCGAGGATGGGGGCCGGCCGATCGGCGACGCCGAAGGGGACGACCCTCGCCTCATGGATCTCCGCAGCGACCTCGCGATGCTGGAGCAGGCCGGCGAGGACGATCCGATCGTCCAGCACCTCGCGGCGAAGTACTGGGTCCCCTGAACACCCTCACAACGACGCTTCGAAAGTCGATAAACCAGCTTTGACCTGGCGATTTGGTGTTCTCGGAGATGTTCGCGTAACTTATTCCAGGTCAGAGCGACACGGACACCGACCCGGGCCGAGAGGAACGGGACAACGAGGTTGGACGAAGGCGCCTGCAGATTTCACTGGTTCGAAACCTTCTGGTAAGGTTTGGAGCCGTGCCCGAGAGCCGGAAGGCCCTCGGATGAACAGTCACCCCGGAGTGAACGAACCGGAAGGTTCGGGAGCGATGGTGTGTGCGTGTTCTTTGAGAACTCAACAGTGTGCCGATGAATGTCA